>JAQVEI010000113.1 GCA_028697695.1 Lentimicrobiaceae bacterium | reverse complement strand
CCATAAAATGTAGAAAATCCAATACAGTTGTAAAGTAATTCATGGAATCTGCTCCTCAATGGTTCCCCCGGTGCTTTCGGCGCGCCCCCCGGTGGTTGAGCGTAGTCGAAACCCCGGCGCGCCCCCCCGGTGATTGAGCGTAGCCGAAAGCACCGTAACCGAAACCACCCTATCCAAAACATCCTTATAATAAACATTATACCATTTAAATGGTTATTTTTGCTCCTTTTGCAATCTCCTGTTCAGTTGCAATGTGTGACTGAGAGGGCGGAACTGTCAGGAAAGGGTTGCAAATCTAATACGAAGAGTTAAGTGAAGCTAATTTTTTAATTGCACCGCAGGTGCTATAATTTAATCCGCGAAAGCGGCAAACCTTTGAATTACAACAAAAGCAATACTCAACAGGCATTGTGGCTCGCAATCAGCAGCTTCAGCTCGCTGGCACTTGCGTTTATAAGCGCTGCAATATTATCGAGGTATTTTGATAAAACCGAGTATGGAACCTACAGGCAGATACTCTACGTTTATACCACTTTACAGACAATCTTTACGGTGGGCCTGCCAAGCGTGTTTTCCTATTTTATCCCCAGATACAGTCATGAAGAAGGCAAGTATTTTGTCAACAAGATAACACAGCTATTTTTACTTCTGGGTTTAGTCTTTTCAATCGTTTTATATACCACTTCAGGTTTCATCGCGCAAATATTAAACAATGATGAACTGGAAGCAGGAATTAAAATATTTTCGGTATTCCCTTTGTTTACTTTGCCGGCACTGGGCGTAGAAGGACTTTACACTGCCTTACGGGAAACAAAATACGTTGCTGTTTACAATACCATCAGCAAATTATTGATGCTCGTTTGTATCGTTATACCTGTAGTATTGTTTAAAGGTGACTATAAAACTGCCATAATAGGCTGGGGTGTTGCATCTTTTATTATATTTTTATTCGCCTTATACTTTAAAGGCAAACCTTATGTAGGTGTGGCAAAAAAGAAAATTGTAAATTTTTACTCCACCGTATTTGATTATTCTGTGCCATTAATGGCGGCAAGCCTGGTCGGATTTTTTATTGCATCCTCCAATCAGTTTTTTATAAGCCGGTATTACGGAGCGGATAATTTTGCAGATTTTGCCAACGGTTTTATTTCGCTTCCGTTTATTGGCATGGTGGGCGGGTCGATCAAAGGGGTTTTGTTGCCTCTATTTTCAAGAGCTCAGAAAGAAAATAAAATGGAGCAGGCATTAATGAGTTACAAATCAGCAGTGGCAAAAGCTGTGCTTATCGTAATGCCCCTGATGTTGTTTTGCATTGTATTTGCAAAAAACATCGTTGTGCTTATCTATGGCGATTTATACAGCACTTCTGCTCCTTACTTCCGTGTATCGCTGATAAGAGATCTGTTTGCGGTATTACCCTACGCCTCGGTCTTGCTTGCAACAGGCCATGCGAAAATTTATTTTAAAAGTCATTTGGTCTCAGCTATAGCACTTTTGCCACTTAGTTATCTGTTTTCCAAACTCTCGTTAAGCCCTGTTTTAATCGTTGTTTTGTTTGTTGTAATCGAAGTATCCCGTCACGTGTATTTGTTTTATTTTATCTATAGAAAAGAAAAAATAAATCTGGTGCCATCAGAATTAATTTGGAAGATGATAGTAATTACTGCTCATTTAGCTGTTTTACTTTTGATAATTTTTGCGATATCAAATTCCGGTATCATACCCGAGTTGCCATTATTGATTGCGATTGCCGGTAATTTGTTGGTGTTTTACCTGCTAATACTACTCACCCAACGAATCATAAAAATCAACTACCTGGAACCTGTATTGGGATTACTTTCACAATTTATTCCTATTAAAAAAAGAGTGATGAAATGACAAATGGTAAATTAAAGATTTTGTTTGCCGGTGATTTTTGCACGGAATTTCCCGAACGTATAGAGGTTTCGACAGGCTTAAAGCAACTCTTTGATTCATGTGACCTTAAGCTGCTTAATTTTGAAGGGCCCCTGGCACATGGCAAGGTGAACAGCCCTACCGGAAAAGCACTGCCGCAATCTAAATCCTCACCGGAATGGTGCGAAAATAATGGGTTTAATATCGTTTCGCTGGCAAACAACCACGCACTGGATTATGGTGCTGAGGGGCTTCAACATACCCGCCAAACTTTTAAAAAATCGCAAACCATAGGAGCAGGCGAATGGGAGGAGGCGTATAAGGTTAAATACATCACTGTTAATGACATTAAATTAGGTTTTATTGCCGGCACTTCTTCCGATTTTGCCTCCCTGAAGGACTGGTGGACGGACTACAATAAGATGGCGTGTCCCTGGATAAACAGTACTGCGGTAAACAGGCAGATCAATGAAGCCCGGGATAAATGCGACTTTCTTTTCGTGATTTCACATGCCGGTTTGGAATTTATGGATGTCCCCCTGCCCGAATGGAGAGACAGATACCGGGAATTGATTGATATGGGAGCAGATGCCATAATTGCTACCCATCCACATGTGCCCCAGGGAACGGAGGTCTATAAGAATAAACCAATCATTTATAGCCTGGGTAATTTTTTCTTTGATAAATCTGAAAAACATAGAAAAAAATATTGGGATAACGGACTGCTGGCTGTGATTGAAATCGAAAATAATCAACTTTCCCACCACACTATACCTACCTTAAGAAAGAATTTCTTTATTGATACAGACAATTCTGCAGAGGCCAGAAAACATCTGGATGATATCACTTCAGTTTTAAAAAATGATGTAGCATACATGAAACGCGTAAATGAACAGGTTTTGAAGTTTTATCCGATGTACAAAACGTGGTTGTTGGGAGGATTCAACGCGACAGAAGTGAATTTCAGCATCAAATCCCTGAGGAGCATTGCAGGACGCCTGAAAGCTTCATTGGAAAAGCCCGATTTAAAAATTGCCATGCACCAGATGAGAGAAGACAGCACCAGATGGGCGCTGATACGGGCTCTGAAAATTATGTCCAACTCAAACCTGTAATTTCAGCAAACAGCCTCACGCTCAGTAGTATAGTAACTAAACCACCGGCAAAATGAACACAAACCCAATTTTTAGGATAAGATTATTAAAGGCTGTGTGGATGAAGCTGGCCTTTTGGCGCAACAACATCCTGTTGAGATTTAATCCAAAAGTTATTGCCAACAAATCCTATAAAGAAGTTTTCGGCAGAAATGTAAACTGGGAAAACCCGGGCGATTTGGTTGAAAAAATTCTTTGGTTGCAGCTCTATTCAGATACAACTTTATGGACAAGGTGTGCAGATAAATACAGGGTGAGAAGGTATGTAGAAGAAAAGGGGTGTGGTTACGCGCTAAACGAATTATATGGCAAATGGGATAAGGCCGAAGATATTGACTGGGCAAAGCTTCCGGATAGTTTTGTATTGAAAGCAAACAACTCCTGTGGGGAGGTGCTGCTGGTTAAAGACAAAAGCAAGCTGGATATAGCCAAAACCACTGAGCAGTTAAACCGTTGGTTGGGCGCTGTATATGGTCAAACCAATGCTCAACTGCATTATTCAGGGATTCAGCCGTGCATTATTGCAGAAAAATTAATGGTTGATGACCAAAACTACAGCTCCTCACTGATAGATTATAAAATATGGTGCTTCCATGGAATTCCCGAATGTGTATTGGTTGCATACGACCGGACCGAAGGCCAATATTATTTGACGATGTATGACCTTAAATGGAACAACATCTCATCCAGAGCCTTCAATAAAAATGATGCCCATTATGGTAACAAAGAGATACCTCAACCAAAATCATTTGGAGCCATGCTTGAAATTGCCAAAATATTATCCAGGGATATACCCCAGGTAAGGATGGATTTTTACGATGTGGATGGCAAAGCAGTTTTTGGCGAAATGACATTTACTACTGGATTTGGCTCCTATGCCAAAGAATTTTATCAATACCTCGGCAGCAAAATTGATCTAAGCAAAGTGAAAAAACTGGATAAACCCAATACCCTATGAATTGAGCGGTGCTTTCGGCGCGTCCCGGTGCTTTCGGCTACGCTCAATCACCGGGAGATGCGGTGCTTTCGGCTACGCTCAATCACCGGGGGGGGGTGGTTGAGCGAAGTCGAAACCAGCGAAGTCGAAACCAAAACCCACACATCATGAAAGGCTATATGTATATACTTAGGTGTGCTGATGGAACTTACTACACAGGCAGCACTAAAAACCTCACGCTGCGGTTGGAGCAACATGCCTGTGGGGAAGGATCAAATTTTACAAAAAAGCGTTTACCCTTTGAGTTGGTCTATGTAGAAGTATTCGACAGGATTGACACTGCATTTTACAGAGAAAAACAGATCCAGGGCTGGAGCAGAGCCAAAAAAGAGGCACTCATTGCGGGTGATAAGAATGCATTACACAAACTGGCCGAGTGTAAAAATAAAACGCATTATGCATACAGAACCCGCCCCACCGATGAGAATAATGGAGATCGGGGACCCGGCGGCGGTGGTTGAGCGAAGTCCCCCCCGGTGCTTTCGGCGCCCCCCCCGGTGATTGAGCGTAGCCCCCGGTGATTGAGCGTAGCCGAAAGCACCGCTTCCGAAACCACCCCTTCCGAAACCACCGCTTCCCCCGGTGATTGAGCGTAGCCGAAAGCACCCCAAAACATTTTCCCCCTCCTCCACTTGCAATAGATAATGTTTTATATTTGCACTTTTAAAAAATCAGCTTGAAACGGGGATAAAACGCAGTTTAAATTCAATTTAAAAGTCGTTTTAACCCTTCTTCTTTAAATGCCCTGGTCAAAACCGCTAATGGGACTGACGGGGCGGAGCTGTAAGCAGAGGTAAGAGGATGAGCTGATCAGATGATGAGAGGATTAGTTGATTAGTTGATTTGGTGATTGGGTGATTAAAGATTTGATAATCTGAGAATTTGATATTTTTCCGTTATTTTGTTCAGCCGGAGTATACTGTGAATTGAATTTTTTTCGCTACCAAACACTGCCCTGAGCCTGGCGGAGTGGCACGAATGTTTTGCCACTAAAGCACAAAGGCACCAAAAAATACAAAAGATTTTTAAATACCAGCACTGAAACAAGGAGATTGAATCTTTGAATCTTTGAACCGACCGGAGGGAGCTCAGCGAAGCTAATCCTTGAATCTTTGAATCTTTTCTCCATGATCCCGATAGTCCCGATAGCTATCGGGATCGGGACACGAATGTTTTTTGCCACAAAAACACGGAAGCACAAAAAGCCACAAAATATTTTTTGAATCCTTCTCCTGCACAAACGGCCTGGAATCTTTTGAATCTTTGAACCGACCGAAGGGAGCTCAGCGAAGCTAATTTTTGAATCTTTGAATCTTTGAATCCTTGAACCGACCGAAGGGAGCTCAGCGAAGCTAATCTGTAATCACCTCATCCGCCCTTTGGGCACCTTCTCCTGACTTCGACTTCGCTCAGTCACCACAAGGAGAAGGATCTTCTAACCAAAGTTCTTGAATCTTTTAAACCGACCGAAGAGCCTGTCCCGAACTCTTTTTCGGGAGAGCTCAGCGAAGCTAATTTTTGAATCTTTGAATTCTTGAATTTTTGAATTTCTTCTGGTTGTGCCCCGTAAAAGTGTAAAATATTCGTTTTATTTGTGGTTAAGACCCTAAAAAATGATTAGAAGGGAAAGCTACTTCAACCTGCTTGCTGATTATATCGATAAACCGTTTGTCAAGATCATTACAGGTCTGAGGCGAAGCGGGAAATCGGTATTGCTGGGACTGTTGAAGGAAGAGCTTATCCGGAGGGGGGCAGATGAAAGCAACATCATTCTGATCAATTTTGAAAGTTTTGAATTCTCTGATGTTGATAACGCGCAAAAGTTGTATCAGTTTGTAAAAGCTAAAATCTCCGGTAAGGGACGAACTTATATCCTGCTCGACGAGATTCAGGAAGTTGAATCCTGGGAAAAAGCCATCAATGCATTCCGGGTAGATTTTGACGCTGATATATATATTACCGGCTCCAATTCCCGCCTGCTCTCCTCCGAGCTCGCCACCTATCTTGCCGGCAGGTATATCGAAATTCCCGTTTATACGCTTTCGTTCAGCGAATACCTGCAGTTCAGACACGTATATGCCGGCACCCGGGAACCGGATATTTATAAGGAGTTTATTTCTTTCTTACGGAAAGGGGGTTTCCCCGCGTTGCATGCAGGTGATTATACCGATGAAATGGCTTACAAGGCCGTTTATGATATTTATTCATCGGCCATACTGCGCGATACCGTGCTGCGGCATGGAATCCGCGAGGTGGAGTTACTTGAGCGGGTGGTGAAGTTTGTATTTGATAATATCGGAAATAATTTTTCGGCAAAAAGCGTGGCCGACTACTTTAAAAGCCAGAACCGGCGCATTGACCTGAATACGGTTTATAACTACCTGAACGCGCTTGAAGGGGCATTTATTATTTACAGGATTCCGCGTTACGACCTGAGAGGGAAAGAGATACTGAAAACCAACGAGAAATACTTTGTGGGCGACCAGTCTTTGCTCTATGCAGTAATGGGATATAAAGACAGGCTGATTTCGGGTGTACTCGAAAACATCGTAATGCTCGAACTTAAACGCAGGGGTTATCGCGTTTTTATTGGGAAACTGGATAAAAAGGAGATTGATTTCGTTGCCGAAAAGGCGGAAAAGAAAATATATATTCAGGTAGTCTGGAGAATGATCGACCAGCGTACCATCGACCGGGAATTTTCACCCCTGCGCGCAATAAAGGATAACCATCCGAAATTCGTATTAAGTATGGAAGAAAACTGGCACGATAACATCGAAGGCATACAACATAAACACCTGGCTGAATTTCTGCTGATGAAGGATATTTGAATCCTTCTCCCGCGCAAACGAAATTGAATCTTTTGAATCTTTGAATCTCAAATGACCTGTTTTGAAGATCTTCCTGTCTGGCAAAAAGCCCGCGAACTTTCAAAATTCATTTTCGAACTGACAGCAGATGGCCCCATTGCGAAAGATTTCCGGTTACGCGATCAGATAAGGGCGTCTGCCGGCTCCATTATGGATAATATTGCCGAGGGTTTTGAGCGGGGTGGCAACAAGGAATTCATTCAGT
>JAQVEI010000112.1 GCA_028697695.1 Lentimicrobiaceae bacterium | reverse complement strand
ATCTCCTTCATAGGCTCCAAACACAAGGGTGTGGGTCATCATGGCGCGTTTTGCAGGCGCTGAAAACCAGCCCATATTTAGTTCCGGTTCCGGTTCACAGGCGCCAAGGTATTTCCACTGCCCATCAATCCATACTTCCACCCAGGCATGATTATCGTCGGTATGTGCCCAGCGGGGAGTATATACCTGCCGGGCCGGGATACCCACTGAACGCAATGCGGCAACGGTAAAAACAGACTCTTCTCCACAACGCCCAAAAGCGGTATGTACTGTGGTCAATGGCCCTGAGGTACGAATATCGGTACTTTTATACGTTACCTTCTCACGGCACCAATGGTTGACTTCGAGCGTAGCACCCGCCATATCCATTTCTTTAACCCTATCCCGGAGCTCATTCAAAAATACCTGACGCGCGGTATCGACATACTCATTATTTACACGGTATGGCAGCACAAAGTGCAAAAAGACCTTCTCAGGAATTGTTTTTCCCCAGTCAAAAAAAGAACGTGCTTCCAGGGCCGATTTTACCTGCGACAGATAATAATTTCCATCATTCATCGCCAAATCGCTCAGAGGCATATAAGCATATAGAAATTCCAGGCCTTCGGTTTCTTCTTTTGTCAACGAAGCATTCATCACACCAAATAATACAGAATCGCGGCCAGAGGCCAGCTTTTGTTGATTTAAAAATGCTGAATGAACTTTCTCACGATACTTTGCATCCGAAATAAGATGAACATCAGCCTGCTGCGCCATTAGGATTACAGGCAACATTAAAATTAAAATCATCAAATGTTTCTTTGTCATAAAGTACAAAATGGTCAATGAATGTTGTTTATAGCATGTCCGCGATGTAACAATCTGATTTCACTTCAGACATTATGCTAAAAAGCACAAAAGTATCAATTCCCCAATTGTAAACTATTGATTTATATGCCTGATCATTGTTAGGTCATATAAAAATAATAAACCCTAAGCAATTGCAGCATGATCAACCGTAGGATGCCCGGCGATACTGATGTTAATCTGAGATCTTAATTCATATTACACTTAAATGCATAAAGAAATCTTTAGCGTTACTTTTTTCAATAAATTTTGTATCTTTACGCGTTGTTATATAATAATTAACAGAACCTTTAGCCATCATTACCTTTGATCCAGCCTACCACTGGTGAAAGTGTTCTAAGAATAAAAATACATCATCTACAGCCTATAATAGTTTTTTGCTTCACGATTTTATCTTTTTAGTTAGTTAATTGTTTATTTAATTTTTGTATTATGTCTGAGGAGATATCTGCCGGCAATAGAAATTCCGGAAACAATACTGAAAAAAATGTCAACGCATTTCAAAAGGATTTTATTCAAATGATCCCCTTACCTGCTTTCATCAAAAGCAAACAAAATGTTCTTCTGGATTATAATACTTCATTTGCGCATTTGCTTAATATTCAGGATGCTTCCTCCATGCTCAACCAGCCATTCAACAAATTGACACTACACTCGCATTTAGACACATACCATGATGAAGTATTGAGTGCGGAGGGGAATCCCGTTCATTATGAAGATATTTATCTTGATGAGCATGGTGATGAACATTTAATAAACATTCACAAATCTTTAATACCCTCGGTTAAGGATGATCAATATCAGATATTTGGAGTCATTACCGGGCATAAAACCAACACATTCTCTCATGCTTCGTCCTTACCTAATGAAATACCGGATATATTAAAGAATGATGATACACCAGGTCTAATGAAAAGCAAAGAAGCACTTGAGCACCACATGCAGCAATTGGACACCGCCTGGATTAGCGTGAGATCCAACGAACAAAGGATTGAGACCGTACTTACCGCGCTTAAAGCCGGCGCCTGGGAGTGGCAGCCTAAAACCAAAAAGCTGCTATGGAGTAAGCAGTGCTTTGAAATTTTTGGACTTCCGTTTTCGGCTCATTTTTCAAAAGAACAGTGGATATCTCATGTTTACCCTTCAGATTTGGAGAGGGTAATTTTTATGTGGGATCGCATCTTAAATCAATATGGATGGTTTGAATTTGAATTCAGAATACTGAAAAACAATGGCATCACCTGGATCAGAAAATCAGGCCAATATTTAAAAGATATATATGGCGTAGAAAAAGTAATTGGTGTAATGACAGATATCAGTGACGAGAAGTTTGTTCAGGAGAGGTTATTTGACCGTCATGAATTTTTAAAAGGCATCCTGGAGGATCAGCCAGAAATTATCTGTCGCGTGCAACCTTCAGATAAAATCAGCTTTGTGAATCAGGCTTTCTGTAACTTTTTTGAATTGTCCTATAGCGAATTGATCCAACAACCTTTCAGCCGGCTGCTCCAACCATCCGATTATGCAAAAATTAAGCGGTTACTCCAACTTTCAAGCCCGAAAAATCCCGTGCTAAACTTTGAGCAGTCCATTAAAAAACCCAACAACGAAAGAGCAACTATCCAATGGACACTCCGGGCATTGTTTGATGCTGAAAACTTTTTAAGTGAATATCAACTTGTGGGCAGAGACATTACGGACATTGAAACTTCGCGCAATGCTTTAGAAAAAAGTGAAGCCATGTTCCGCATGCTGACCGAAAACTCGACCGATATTATTTCATTACACCATCAAACCAAAGGTATTGTGGAATATATTTCACCCTCGGTAACCAAAATCCTGGGCTATGATGCAACGCAGATCATCAACGCTGACATTTTTGAGTTGGTTTATCCCGATGATCATGAAATAATAAAGCAGGTAAAAAACCATTTCATCCGGTCAAAAGAAACATTGAGTTTTGAAATCAGGTTACTCAATAAGTCAAACCAACCGATATGGTTCGAAATAATTGTGCAGCCCCAGTGGAACAGCGATGAGCTATACACGGGAAGTCTGATTGCTGTATCCAGAAATATCAATACACGCAAAAATATTGAACAACAACGTTTACAGGCTGAAAAAGAGCTGATGGAGGCAAATGCATCAAAAGACAAGTTTTTCTCCATTATTGCGCATGATTTACGCAGCCCCTTTACAGCTATTTTGGGCTTTTCGCGATTGCTTGATGAGGATTATGAAACCTTTGATGATGAGGACCGCAAATCCATGATAAAACAAATACTCACATCAACAGAAAATACTTTCCAGTTGCTCGATAATTTGTTGGTATGGGCCAGGGCACAATTAAATCAAACCAAATGTGTACCTGAAAAATTTCAAATTATGTCGTTGGTCAGAGAAACTTTATCACTAAGCTGGCCTCAGGCACAAGCCAAGCAAATAGATTTACTCGTGCGGTCAGCCAGTGATTATGTAGTATTGGCGGATATAAATATGATTAAAACAGTGCTTAGAAACCTGGTGTCCAATGCCATTAAATATTCCTACACCAAAAGTTCCGTTGAGCTGAATATCAGCGCTTCAGAAGATATGGTCAACATCACCGTAAGCGACCATGGCACCGGTATGGATGAAAATACCCTCAAAAATTTGTTCAACGCAGATCAGCGCTTAGAATCTGTTAAAGGAACATTGAATGAAAAAGGTACCGGACTGGGCCTTATCCTGGCAAAGGAATTCGTGGAAAGAAACAATGGTAAAATCGGAGCAATAAGTGAACCGGGTAAAGGCAGTCAGTTTAACTTTACACTTCCCCGTGTATCCGGTGAATAATTGCTCCCGCCATAGCTTATAACAGACAGGTTGATTTTCAGCATTTTAGGCCCCGGCAGCTTTGATATTTTTAACAGATACAACTGTTATAATATCTATTTAATCAAAATGATTTTATTTATTTCTTTATTTTTACCTCATTAACATTTAGTGCAAGCCTAAACAATAATTGCACTTATCAATTTTCTGTGAAGTAAAATCATTGCCGGATTTTAAACCGGTAAACCATTTTAAGATGAACATAAGAATCACGTATAATTTATTAATCCCTTTAATATTGCTTTCCTTTGTCAGCAATAGTGTATCCTCTCAGGCGCCCATCCACACACCGGAAATGCATCCGGAGAATAAGCTTACAAAACCCTTCCTTTCCAACAGCCACGAAAAGATAGGATTTGATATGCGTTTGCAAACGGATGCAGCCCTTTTTATGGGTGACACCTATAATCCTATAAGCAACGGGGTTGGAATCAGGCGGGCACGCCTTGGCATAAACACTGAGTTTAATGAAAAGTGGTATGGCGAAATTCAGGTGGATGTAGCCAACTCACAACTAAAATTAAAAGATGCTTACCTGCAGTTTTCACCCAATCAGCGGTGGCGCTTATTGGCGGGTAACTTTAAGGAAGGCTTTTCCATTGAATCTGTTACTTCATCGCGCAATCTTACCTTTGCAGAACGGGCCAATGTCATTTCAGCATTTGCACCTTCACGGCATATGGGTATGGCACTGCATTACCATAAAAGCCTTGTTCTGGCTATGGCGGGCATTCATTTTCAGGATGTTGGCGGTATAAAAGAATTTACTGCTTCAAACTACAACCGGGAGCTGGGAAATGACGAAGGCATCTCCCTTACGGGAAGAGCTGTTGTAATGCCCGTTTTTAATCAACAAAACAGCGGCCTGCATTTTGGATTAGCCGGCTCATACCGTACCCCAAAAACGGATGCCGGAATAGCAGGCTCCAAACGATACAGTTCCCGTTCACTGAGTGCCATTAACCCCAAAAAGTATATGGATACCGATACCATTTCACAGGTGGATTACGTTATGCTTAGTGGCATCGAATTGGCAGCTTACCACAGAAACCTTCGTGTTCAGTCGGAATTTATCTTCTCCAATGTTTATAGGGAACATGCCTTGCCCACCGAACAAATGAGTGGCTGGTATGTGTTTGGCAGCATTCTGCTTTTTGGGGGAACCCATAAATACAAACCTGAACAGGGTTGCTTTAGCCAGCCTGTTCAGGGAAAGAAATGGGGCGACATAGAGCTTGCATGGCGCTATGATTATCTGAGTTTGAACAGCAAAGGAAATGGAATCATTCGCGGGGGCGAGAGTAAGGGTTATACGCTTGGCATTAACTATTATGTGAACAACAATGTAAGAATAATGCTTAATTATGCATACCTCACCCATGACCGGTATGCAAATGGAGCCGGAAGTTTCTATGTGGGACTTAACAGGGAGGGTGAACCTACCAAAAATCCGGCAGAAGTGGAATCTAAATTGGGAAACGCGGGTGAAGATTACAGCATGGTTTCCCTGAGATTTGAAATTAATCTTTAAGAGACATTGATTTGTTTCACATTTAACCATAAGCTTTAAAGAAGAAGCAGGTTAAAAAATGAACAATATGGCACAAGAAACCGAAAGAAAATTTCTGGTAAAAGGCGAGTTTAAATCTTTGGCTCAAAACAGTACACGGATTATTCAGGGGTACTTATCCTCTGTACCCGAACGGACTGTAAGGATACGCCTCAAAGACGATAAAGGTTTTATTACCATCAAAGGCGCTCCCAATGCTTCGGGCTTAAGCCGTTATGAATGGGAAAAAGAAATAGCGCCAAACGATGCGAAAGAGCTACTCAACCTATGCGAACCGCATATAATTCATAAAACCCGCTTTAGGGTAAAATCAGGCAGGCATACATTTGAGGTAGATGAATTTTATGATGAAAATGAAGGATTGATTCTGGCTGAGCTGGAGCTTGAATCGGAAGAAGAGTTGTTTGAAAAACCGCCCTGGCTGGGAAAAGAAGTTACAGGTGACCACCGGTACTATAATGCCTGGCTGGCAAAACATCCTTTTTCCAAAAAATAGACAACCATCTTTTTTACCTGATGTTTAAACATGTTTCCCGGATGATGTAAAATCCAGCAACAAAAAATCCCACACAACAAATGAACTAATTTTTAAAAAATTACTTAAATATAAATTCCGGGCCTTGTTGCTGGTTAAAATCCAGCTTCAGCAATTTCCCGGATGTTTTACTCAACTTTAAGTTACCTGCTTTAATTTTCTACATATGATTGATGATTTAATTGAAATACATGATAATTTTTCTGTCGAAATTAAACTTGGGTTCAATGCGCCACAACAGCAGGAAATAAGTGACTTTTCGGTTAATACCTGGATCTTTATTCCCAATAGCCTGGATATTAACCGCCATACCTACGACAAGTCCGACTTTTATCGCGATTTAAAATCGAACATACGACTGATAACGCCTTCTTATCTCCTTAGGGATATTGCTACGCGCGATAAAGAACCTTTTCGGCTTCTCGAACATTCGTTTGAAGTTTTGGCTTCACAGCCCATACGTGCACGTATTTCCGATTTCGAATACCATATCCGTATGTTCGTTTCTATCGTAAAAAGCGCTTTGCGCGATGAAATTAACCACATTATAGCCAATGGTAACCACGATGAAATTGAATTCCTTACAGATGGATATGTTAAAAATGTAACTGCCATTGCTGAAAACTACCGGCAGTTGCGCCGCATAATTCATGTATCCTCCGTCAGCAAAGAATGGATGAATTATTACTCTTTTGGCGATGAATTTTTGAGTAATCTTATTGAACAGCACACCTTTAAGTTTTTATCGGGGCTCAAAGAGAAAGACAAACTTACTTTGGACATTGATAAAAAGCTGATGGAGATTATAAAGTCTGAGGTAGCTTACAAAAAATCAAAAGGATATCCGGTAGTAACAAAAAACAGCCCAAACCACAATCGTGATTTAATTTTTAGGTTAAGTCTGCTGAAGAAATATGTTGAAAGCGAACTTTTTTTAACCACGAGAAAACGGCGTGACGGGATTTGGCTTGAACAGATGTATTTGAGTATTGCTGCCGGCTTATCCATGATTTTCGCAACAGCCATAGCCTTTTCATTCCAGCAGAAGTATGGAAATTTCACCATGCCTTTGTTTGTAGCCCTGGTGGTGAGTTATATGCTCAAGGACCGCATAAAAGAACTTACCCGTTATTATTTTGCACACCGCCTCGGCAGACGGTTTTTTGACCATAAAACAGAAGTAACACTGAATGACCATAAAATTGGCTGGAGCAAAGAAAGCATGGATTTTATCGGGCAGGATAAAATACCCCGCGAAGTGAATGCCCTGCGCAATAGATCAGCCATATTGGAAGCCGACAACCGCTACAATCAGGAGAAAGTTATTCTCTATCGGCGGCTGGTGCGCCTAAATCGTAAAAGCCTGAATCAGTGCAGTCAATATCCTATAAACGGGATGAACGATA
>JAQVEI010000111.1 GCA_028697695.1 Lentimicrobiaceae bacterium | reverse complement strand
ATGTATAGATATATTCATTATTCGGTTAAAATCAGGCCTATTTAGGACGAGTCTAAATATGAGCATAAAATTAAGATTTTCAATAGTATAAATGCACCTTGTTAATTTAGAAACAGTATAAATTAGTGAAGGGATATTGAAGAGCCAAGAGCCAAGTGGAAAGAGCCAAGAGCCAAGGAAGAAGAGCCAAGTGGCAAAAAATGAATTAGAAGAATGAATAATAAAGGATTATGCGAGAGAGACTCGAACGCCTTATGCAAAGGCACGAACCTCTTATGCAAAGACATGATCGGCTAAATGGAACATATACTTGCCTCACAGCGGCACAGCAGTACAGTTGGTAATTTCACTAAATACAGGTGTTGAGGGATTGAAGAAGCAAGAGCAAGAGTATGCTGGAGGACGGTGTGTAAAGTTACATAATGGTCTGCGAAAAAAAAACCACCCTGATCCAACAAAATAAAGGTTAGATACCTATAATTAATATTACGAAAAGAATATACTACAATATATGATTAAATAAATACATGCATTTACTTAGTATTTGATTTATTTAATTCAAATTATTTCTGATGGGTGATGGAGAAATTATTCTTGATTTCCAATAACTCTTGTTCAAGCTTATGAATATAAGCTATTAAAGCTTTTATTTCTGTTTCAGTTGCTTGCTCATGCTTACCTTTAAAATCAGTTAGTCCTAAGCTAATATACCTATATAGTTGTTCAAGATCAGTAATTCGGGAGGCTATGTCCATTAGAATTACAAGACTTACATCCAATATTTCAGCTATTTCATTTAACCTCGCTATATCGAGTTTTGTTTTGTCATTCTCAATACGACTATAGGTAACTTGCGACACACCAAGTTTCCCGGCCATATACTCCTGGCTATAGTCTTTCAATTCTCGTAATTTACGAAGACTCCTACCTAATTTCATTGGTTATTTCACTTTGGTTATAATTGTTTTGAATAAATCATTCATAAAACGAATGTGTTATTCAATTATTGAATTAGCATGCATTTTTTTTTACTTCAATTTAGCAGCAGCTATTGCGGTAGCAGATTTATGCTCCAAAATCACTCCTTTTGAAATGAATTTATTAATTAATAACCAAACACTTACACTTCTTATGAGAACCTTACTGATTTTTATGTGCTTGTTGATGGGAACTATGTTTGCCCAGGCACAGCAAAGCGTAAGTTATGCTTACGACAACAATGGCAACCGTGTTGGTCGAACTATTGTACTCCAAAAGACTGCACAAGAGCTAATTGAAGAAGGTGATTTACAGAACAACGACAATTTGAAAGTTGGCGATCAGCTCAACGCCTTGTACGATCAAATGACCGGTTTTTCTATCAGGATTTTTCCTAACCCTACCAAAGGCAAGCTTTTTATTGAAGCCGATGCAGCGACAGAACAGTTGGGTTTATACCTAACCGACACCAAGGGCCACCTGATCTATAGTGTTAATCCCGAATCTGAAGTTGCTTATCCCCTCACCATCGATCTAAGCAATTACAGTAGCGGCATATACTACCTCAGGTTTGTAAGCGGTGAGGAAAGCCGCAGTTGGAAAATCATCAAACAATAAACAAAGCAGGAATTAAAAATGAAAACTACAATGAAAAGTTATATTACACTCCTCACGGGAATATTGATAAGCCTAATTATGTTTTGCCAGGCACAAGAAGTAGGAACCCTGAACGGACAACTAAACGTAGCACCTAACGGAGCCGCCGTTTACAGCATACAACTCGACCTGCCCGAAGGAAGGGGAGGGATGACGCCTCAGATAGCACTGCAATACAACAGCCAGGCCGGCGATGGTGTATTAGGCAAAGGTTGGGGAATAAGTGGTTGGTCGTATGTAGGCCGCGAAGCAGAAACGCCTTATTATGAGGGCCTTGAAGAATATCAAAGTAGAATTAGTCGTGTTGACTTTATGGGTGACGGTTTTTCGATTGATGGAAATAGGTTGATATTAGTACAACAATCCACGGACAAAGACTACTATCGTTTTGAAGTGGATAATAATACACGTGTTTTGCATTATAATCCTTCTAAAGCATCAGATAAAAATAACAAAGTGCGGGATATTTCTTATTTTGAGTTACAATCACCTGATGGAACAATTAAAATATATGGGTCAAGTGGTTCCAAACAGATTTATGGTGCTGATAATCCGGCTATACGTTATTATCTTAAGCGCGTTGTTGATCTTTCGGGTAATATTATTGAGTATAATTATGATATCTCCCAGGAGACTGGTGAATTATACTTAAAGGAAATCATATACTCGAAAGACAATGAAAATATAACAACAAGTAATACTGAATATTATAAAGTTAAGTTTAATTACACTGGAAATCTTAAGCAGCATTCCTACACCACATTTATGCCCTATAATGATGAAAAATACGAATATACTGTTAGCAAGTTGCTTGAAAGTATTACCCTTAGTTTTTATGAAGCCGGATCATCAAGCGTCGTAAAGCAATGGAAATTAGAATATCAGCAGGGTGGCCTGTTTGGTGAGACTAATTCTAACACAGGAAAGAATTATCTAAAACAAATCACTTTAACCGATGGTAATGAAAAAGTACTAAAACCTACAGTTTTTGAATGGACTTTCAATTCCAGCACTGATAAGCATGAAAAGAGACTGGCTTATGAGACTTTTGAGGATGTTCCTGTTATATTTTCATCTAATATCACCGGTGATTTCAATGGAGACGGGTTAACAGATATTGCTGAAGGATTTAGAATCCCTAATTACGGTACTTGTCTTAGACTTAACAATGGCTCCAGTTTATCATACAGAAATGTTATAGATTCTGATTTTCAAGGTACGATGATTGCAATGGATGTTAATGGTAATGGAACTGACGAGCTTATAGTAATATCTTCTATTAATAAAATACGACTATATGCCTGGAGTGGCAATGGTATGATACAAGCAGGTAATGAAATTGACGAAAAGATTATACATAAAGGTGATTTTACAGGTGACGGAATGGCTGATCTTATTACAAAATCGGGAAGTAACTTTTTTCTGTACCCAGGGAAATCTAATGTTACAGAATTCCTTAGTACGGCAAATAGAAAAAATTTAAGCGTTTTCACCAACTTCGAGTCTGCCCTGATTGGTAATTTTTTTGGCAATGCTAAAACTGGCTTGATGCTTAGAGAAGGTGCAACATTAAAACTTTATGCACTCAAAGTAACACAAACAACAAGTGGTACAGTTTATACCTTCAATAATCAAATAGGTGATGAAACTCTGCTGTTATTCGGGGTTCCAGCTACTGTGGATGTCGGAGACTTCAATGGTGATGGGAAAGATGACCTGATAATGACCGAGACTATTAATAGGTTTGATGAAAGAAATACCCGTATCTATTACTCCTACGGTAATGGCTTTAAAAAATCGGTAAATCTTGGATTCTTGAATCATTTGAAATGGTATTACAATTATCGTATTGCTGATTTTAATAATGATGGTGTATCTGATATAGCTTTTTGGAAAGATGGAAATATTAATAATGGTGAGTACATCGTAAATCACACGTTCATGTTTAAATCGCAAGGAGTTGAAGAAGATTTTGGCTTTAAGAGTGTAAATGTTAATACCCGGTCTAAATTGGTTGAACCTGACCCCAATGCTATACGTTCTGGTGATTACAATATTGGTGATTTTAACGGGAATGGCGAAACTGACATTCTTTTCCAATTTTCATCAGAATATGGAATTCCCGTGAATACTATTGATTCAACAAACGTGAAACCACCAAATGATTATATCATCAATCAATACCATAATCTGGTAGATAATTCCTCTCCTGATGATTTAATCACGGGCATTACCAACGGCCTTGGTGTGTATCAGAAGATTAGTTATAAAGCTTATCAAGCTGGGAAATACGAACCTACAAAATATCCTGTTATGATACTTAACAAACCCTTCACACTGGTGAGTAAAATTGAAACTCAAAATCCACAGGGAGGTACTACCCCGCAACAGAATATGAGTTTAGCGGCTTGATGCTTCATGCACAGGGAAAAGGCTTACTGGGTTTTGAAAGAACACAGGTAACGGATCAAATGACAGAGGTACAAACAGAATCACAAAAAGAATTGCTCATAGAAGGTAACAATTACTATTTCCCGTATGATGCTTTTCAATATACAAAACACCAGAAAACCAATAATATACTAAGTCAAACAAGAACAAGTTATGAAGTGTTTCGGAACAATACAATAGCTAGCAATCTCGTGTTTAAACCAATTATGACCAGAAGTGTTACCACTCAATGGGATAACGATGAAAAACACTCCTATATTGGTATGAATGCGCATTGGCAGGATATAAGTGGAATTGATGAGCAAGGCAATTCTATACTATCCTATCAAATTGCTGATGAGTGGGCAAGCAAACCCGACCTTAACCCAGATAATATGCATTATATAACGACCCAGATAACCGAATATAACTATCTTACTGCAGGTAAATGGTTAATAACGCCAAAATTCCATAAAACCATTTATTACTCAAGAGAAATACCGGATAAAATAATTGAGCAAACAGCATATACCTATAATGAACAAGGTTTACCGAAAACCTCAACCTTTTATCCCCAAGGTAATAAAAACTCTATGCTGGCTTTGGAGACTAATTATAATGAATATGATCCCTATGGTAACCTAAAAAAAACAACGCTTTCAGCAATAAACCAACCAAACATGACCGACAGGGTTACTAATTTTGAATATGATGAAACCAATCGGTTTTTAGCAATAAAAAACATTAAAATGACAACTGGTGATGACTGGATTGTATATTATAAGTACGACCACAAACTGGGACTTTTAAAAAGTGAAACCATGATTGATGGTAATGTGACATCGTTTGTGTATAATTCTTTTGGTAGTCTCGTAGAAACTATCCATCCTGACGGCACTAGTGATATTTTCAATTTGAATTGGTGCAAACCAGGCCCAAGTGTCCCGAACTACGCAACATACGCCTCAACTCAATTTACACTACCTTTTGGTTCTGAGGATAAATGGAATGAAAAAAGCGTGTATTATGATGCATACGGACGAAAACTGCGCGAGACAGTTAAAAACATTCAAGGTAAAGTCATTTATAACGACTATGAATATAACCTCGAGGGTCAACTTGAACGTGTTTATGAACCCTATTATATTGCAGACGGTAAGGGATTATTTACCATGTATCGCTACGATGAACTTGGAAGACTAATTGAAACAATATTGCCCGACAAATCAATAGACAACATTACATATTTAGGACGCAAAACCCTTACTTCCAGAACGAAAGGTGATATCAATATAACTGATGAAACCGTAGTTAATATCATGGGTGATACAGACATGAAAAAAGATGCGGTGATGACGATTAATTATAATTATGATGGTAAAAGACGGCTACGACAAACATACGTTGGTACTTCTGTTACCGAAATTACTTATGACGAAGCCGGCAACCGTTCCCAACTGATTGATCCTAATGCAGGAACGATTACTTATGCCTTTAATGCTTTTGGTGAGTTGACAAGCCAAACAGATGCCAATGGAAACAACACAAAGCTCACTTATATAGACGGCAGAACTGACCAAAAGGTAATTACTTCCAATGGCGCAACTTTAACATACAACTACACCTATTACTTGCTAAACTCAGATAACGGTTTTGGGCAAATAGCCAGCGAAAGCTGTAGTAATGGAACATCCGTTTCTTATAATTATGATGAACTTGGAAGAATTGCTCAAAAATCCGAAACCATCAACCAAAATATTTTTACCTTTGGCTACACTTACAACCCCGCAAGCGGTATGCCTGAAACCTACACCTATCCCAGTGGCTTTAAGCTGAAATATGCCTACAACCAACGTGGCGACATGACGGGTATTTCAGGCTTTTTTGGCAGCTATTGGGCTGGTTTATGGACTGGCTATTTGCAAAACCAACGGGGGCAATGGGCACAACACCAAACACCTGCTGGAGTTACTACACTTCAATACGACAACTTTGGCTTCCCAAGCCAAACGGTATCACAAAAAAGTTTGGGCAATCCTGTGCAGGATTTGCGCTACCAGTTCAACAGCACCACAGGCAACCTGAGCTGGCGCAGAGACGCCCTTAAAAACTTCAGAGAAGATTTTACTTACGATGGCGACTTGCATAGTCGGCTCACAGGCTGGTGCGTAAACAATCAGACAGTGGTTGCCATGCAGTACCTCGCCAATGGCAACATCAGCCAAAAATCCGATGTGAGCACTGCCGCGGCCAGCTACCGCTACGAGCACCCGCAGGGCAAACCACATGCCGTTACAAGTGTGGCGCAGCCTACAGCAGCTTTTGTAAGTGCTGCTCCGGAACAAAGCATTACCTATACACCATATAATAAGGTAAGTTTTATCAGTGATACCTACCCCAATGGCCGAAGCTATGAGCTCGACATCACCTATGGCCCCGATCAGCAACGGAAGTACAGCCGTCTCGAAGAAGATGAGGGTGTTGGCATGCCGCTCATCACTGAAACCTATTTTCTGGATCAATACGAAACCAAAAGGATGTTGCCTTCAACAGAACAAAAAATCCACTACCTGAGCGGCCCCACCGGTTTGTTTGGCATCATGGTGCAGCGGGGTAGCAGCAAACAAATGTATTATGTGCTCACTGACTACCAGGGTTCAATAACCGGTATAACTGATGCCTCGGGTAATCTGCTCGAAAACCTCAGCTATGATCCCTGGGGCAGGCGTAGAAACCCCAATAACTGGACAGATTACACTGTGCAACCTAGCATGTTCGATCGCGGCTACACCGGCCACGAACATCTTGACCAATTTGGTTTGATCAATATGAATGGCCGTGTTTACGATCCGTTTTTGGCACGTTTCCTCTCGCCCGATCCTTTTGTGCAGGCCCCCGAATACAGCCAAAACTACAACCGCTACAGCTACGCCTGGAACAACCCGCTTAAATATACTGATCCGAGTGGGGAGTTTATTCATTTAATAATAGGTGCTGCTATTGGCGGCATTGCAAACTGGATAGCCAATGGCGCACAGTTTAACGCGGCAGGCTTGGGTCATTTTGGTATTGGTGCGCTGGCTGGTGGACTGGGCGCCGGAATAGGGGCAGGTTTTGGGGCGCTGGCATCCGGTGCAGGTCACTTTAGCTTTATGTCGTCTGCAGCTTTGGGGGCACA
>JAQVEI010000110.1 GCA_028697695.1 Lentimicrobiaceae bacterium | reverse complement strand
TTTTGGGACTTATTGACCGCTACCATCCTGATGAGTTGGCTATTGAAGCTCCCTTTTATGGTAAGAATGTGCAATCTATGCTCAAGCTGGGGCGGGCTCAGGGAGTGGCAATGGCAGCAGCCCTTTATAGAGATATTCCGATTTTTGAATATTCTCCCCGGCGCGTAAAGCAATCTATTACCGGAAAAGGCAGCGCTTCCAAAGAACAGGTGGCAGGTATGTTGCCCAACCTGATTGTAATGAAACACTGCGATCACCCTATGGATGCTACCGATGCCCTGGCAGTAGCTATTTGTCATTACTTTCAGGCCAAACCCAATGATACGGCAAGCTCTTACTCGGGATGGAAAAGTT
The DNA here is from genome assembly GCA_028697695.1 of Lentimicrobiaceae bacterium. Lineage (GTDB taxonomy): Bacteria > Bacteroidota > Bacteroidia > Bacteroidales > Lentimicrobiaceae > Lentimicrobium. The sequence goes on along the minus strand of JAQVEI010000110.1, from coordinate 6,897 downwards.
TTATCGACCAAAACCCACACCGGATAGCCCAAAAAAAATAAAATAGCCTTGTTGATTTTAAGAGAGTGGGCTTAAGCATTGACTTTTAAAAATTCAGTTTGCTGATATCATCCGTGATTAGCCTCTGCTTAATAGAATTTGCTAAGAACAGTCGGGACCATACGGCTGTTTTATAAAAACATTATCCTCCCGCATTCCAAAGTCAGTTTCGGAAAGCCTGCCGTAACGCATTCATTCTAAGGGTTCATCAAGGATTTTCGTGCAACCGCAACTGCCATCTGAAGTTGTTCTGCCCCCAGCAATCGTTACAGCCGTTAATGCAGACAGCTTCCGATAATAGAGCATTGTCGAGCCGGAATATCATCGGAGCATCGGACTGGTTTTGCAGCACAAAAGGAGCGTATTCAGTTTCTTGCCATTTGTGATGCATCCACTTCCACACCGAACGTTCCCCTTCAATTGACACCAAAAGGGAAACTTCAAGGTATTGTTTATTTCCTTTTTGGTTCCAGGAAGCAGTAATGTGGGGAATAAGAATAGTTCCCTCTTCCCTAATTTTAATGCGTTCATCCCCGATAAATTTGTCAGATTCTCCCGTGAAAGCACAGGGCAAAGGTGCTGAAACAAACACCTGACCCTCAGCACTAACTTCAACTGGAAGCGATAAGGTGGAGGTGAAGGCCGGAAAGTTGCGGGAATAATCGAGCGTTAAGGTGCCTTTGTAATTTTGGCCGGGTACCATGTCATCCTCTTTCTTTTGGCAGGCAAACAATAAAGAAAGAAACAATGACACCAGCACAATTCTTGTTGTCATGATGCCATATCTTGAGGTGAATAATGCCTAAAGATACGAAAAATATATGTAAAAGTCAAGCATAATTGCAGGAACTTTTGAGCAGGCTTTTGCTTAAATTTCCATTGATGATAAATGGCTATATGGAGATCTAGTTTTTAAGCCGGACAACCTGATAAATACATTTATCTTCTCAAAAACAAATAGATAGCTCAGGCACCTACTATGGTTTTTAAATAGAAATTGATGATCGATAGAATGATGCTAAAAAGGAGTTACAGCCGGCTCATTAAATTCAATCAGGCTAACATAGCTTTTCTGTTGTAATTCGTCAAAGCATTTGATCCATTCTTGCCAGGGGTCAAAATCCGGCACATAGTATTTCGGAGATTTTGAAGCCTCCCTGCCGCCTGAATCCAAAGAAACAAGAGCAGGCTGACGCGCCATTTGAATTTTCAAAGCAGTCATTTGAATCGTTGCCGTAAGTTCATCGGTAAGCATTCCGTCAGGTGCAATGGTATGAGGGTACATTCGGGTGGCCAGATGGCAGTATTTCCGGTAGGCTTTTTTATAGTCTGACATGGTATGCGTTTTTCCATCCACACATTCTTTTAATCCTTCAAAAGGCAGGGCAAGCAACTCCGGGGTGTTTTCATTAAACCATGCAAATGCAGCTTCTTCGTTTATGGTAAGCACCTGTATCCAATTGGCCTGTTCCACACCCGGTAAACATTCCGGTGTGCTGAAACACAGCCGAAATCCTGAAAAGTAACCATCCTCAATGGGAATAATTTTATCAGGCTGAAACGCATCGTTAAAATAGCTTTTAAGGGTGGCAGCATCTGCGTTGGAAAGATACATCCCGTCCTCACCGTATAATGAAATGGACACAGCATCAGGATAAGGACTTATATCAATACGTTGAGCAATAAGCCCTGTTTGACAAACCATCAGGCTTATTATGAAAAAGAGTAGCCTTCTCATATTATTCTGACTTTAAATAGCAAAATACAATCCAAATAAAGACCTGAAATCCGGTCTTATAATCTGTTTTTCTTTAACAGTTAATCTTATTTTTTTGAAAAAGTAACCTGCCCGATAAAAAAAACATCCCTAAGCCGGAAGGGGGCGGCTATTCAAAAATGTTTAATTTCGCATTTCAAAAAACTAAAGTATGTTACGAACACACACATGCGGTGAACTGAATTTATCATCTGTTGGAAAAACCGTTACATTATGTGGATGGCTACAGCGATCACGTGACCTTGGCGGGATGACTTTTATAGATATCAGAGACCGCTATGGCATTACGCAACTGGTTTTTAATATGGAAACCAATGCCGCGCTTTGTGAAGAAGCCCGCAAACTGGGACGCGAATTTGTAATATCTGCCACCGGCCAGGTAGCTGAGCGCAGCAATAAAAATCCCAAAATTCCTACAGGAGATATTGAAATTATCGTCGATAAACTTGACATACTGAATAGTTCAAAACATCCTCCCTTTACCATCGAAGACCATACCGATGGTGGTGATGAGCTTCGCATGAAATACCGGTATCTTGACTTAAGACGCAATCCGGTACGCGAAAACCTTCTGCTGCGCCATCGTATGGCCATTGAAACGCGCAATTATATGAACAATATCGGTTTTATCGAGGTGGAAACACCGGTATTGATTAAGTCCACCCCGGAAGGTGCCCGCGATTTTGTCGTACCCTCCCGCATGAATGAAGGGCAGTTTTACGCTTTGCCTCAATCTCCGCAAACATTTAAACAGTTGTTGATGGTTGGTGGCATCGACAAGTATTTTCAAATTGTAAAATGCTTCCGCGATGAAGATTTACGTGCCGACCGCCAGCCGGAGTTTACCCAGATCGATTGCGAAATGTCCTTCGTTAACCAGGAAGATATTTTAGCCACCTTTGAAGGATTAATTAAACACCTTTTTGCTGAAGTAAAAGAGGTGACCATTGACGATATCCCCCGGATGACCTTTGCCGATGCAATGAAATACTATGGGAACGATAAACCGGATATCCGGTTCGGGATGACTTTCGTGGAAATTACGGAACTGGTTAAGGGCCATGATTTTAAAATCTTTGACGAAGCTGAACTGGTAGTGGGTATCAATGCCACCGGATGTTCGGGTTATACCCGCAAACAACTGGATGCACTTACCGATTTTGTAAAGCGTCCGCAGGTTGGTGCCACCGGCATGATCTACTTGAGATATAATGAAGATGGCAGCCTCAAATCATCGGTTGATAAGTTCTATAGTGAAGATGAGTTAAAGAAATGGGCTACAGCGTTCAATGCCCGGCCGGGTGATTTGATGCTGATATTGGCCGGAATGGCTATCAATACGCGGAAAGCCTTGTCAGAGTTGCGGCTCGAAATGGGAGCACGCCTTGGGTTGCGCAACCCGGATGTTTTTGCCCCACTCTGGGTTGTTGATTTCCCATTGCTGGAATGGGACGATGACACCCGCCGTTATTATGCCATGCATCATCCTTTTACCTCGCCGAAACCAGAAGACATAGAACTGCTCGAAAACGAGCCAGGAAAAGTTCGGGCCAATGCTTACGACCTGGTTATCAACGGAGTGGAAATTGGCGGAGGCTCCATCAGGATTCACAATCATGAATTGCAGAAAAAGATGTTTACCATACTGGGATTTAGCCATGAAGATGCACAGGCTCAGTTTGGATTTTTGATGAATGCCTTCGAATACGGTGCTCCGCCCCATGGCGGAATAGCCTTTGGATTCGACCGCATGTGTTCTTTGTTTGGCGGCTCAGAAAGTATCCGCGATTATATTGCCTTTCCAAAAAACAATGCCGGCCGCGACGTAATGATTGATTCACCTGCCCCCATCAGTCAGCAACAATTGGATGAACTGCATTTGAAAGTGGATTTACCGAACTGTGAAATCAATTGATTCGCCGTTAAACCCAAACCGAATACTTATTAATTAGCCCGTTAGAAACCGAACGCAAATATTTAATACAAACAACTGAACACATGAAACCGGTTAAATCTTTGATACCCGCATCGCGCTGGCTATTGCGCATCAGCCTGTTGGTTTATTTGCTGCTCGAACATGGCAAAACACTATTGTCATTACAATATCAAACCCAGGTTTTTTACATCGCACTGGCTTTCATATTGTTTGGAATTTTACTTTTCGCGGGTGGATTTACTTCAAAACCTTCTTTGACAGTGGTTTCTGCGTTCCTGCTGTCACTGCTGTTTATTTACTACCTGTATTTGGGCTTCGTTCCCAGGGTAACCATGCCTCAGGTGCTCAATCTTTTACTCCTGTCGGTTTGTCTCAACTTTATGGCTTTGGGAAACAAATAAAAGCTGCTCCTGCTACTTTTATTTTTTAATGTTATCATCTCCTTTTACATTTTTTGTTTGCCCTGAGGCCAGCTTTGATTTTTGGCAAATACTCCCCATGCATTAAATGCTTCGTTTGAGAACAAAGCAAATGCAGAAAAAAATTAATGTTTTTTGTACATTTTTGTCATTTTAAATTACCTTTGCTTCTTCAAAAATTAAAATCATGAAAGACGACCCTTATTCGTGTGAATTGTTAAACGGGTAATTTGTTGGGGGTTTATCATGCCTTCCTTCAGGTTACTATATTAAAGGAGGCATGCAAAATGATTGAAGCCAAAATCGATTTTCAGGAATTAATTGAGCAGCGTGACTGGCGCACACTTCGGCGTGAATTAAAGCTGCTTAAATCACATGATATTGCGGAAATTATTGAGGATTTATCGGAAGATAATGACATTATACTTTTCCGTTTATTGCCGCGCGAAGAAGCAAAAAATACTTTCCAATACCTTAGCTTTGATAAACAGGAGCAGATAATAGAAGGTCTTGCAAAAAATGTAAACCGCGTATCTTCCCTGCTTAACGACCTGGATCCGGATGACCGCACGGCTTTTTTCGAGGAACTACCGGGCAAAATTACCAAACGCCTGTTACAATTTCTTTCTCCTGAAGAGCGACGCATAGCAACACAGTTGCTTGGTTATCCCGAAAACAGTATTGGCCGGCTGATGACTCCCGAGTTTGTGGCAGTTAAGCCTGAATATACTGTTGCACAGGCTTTATCGCATATTCGTGAATACGGACGCGACTCTGAAACCCTAAACCTGATTTACGTGGTTAACGAGCAATGGAAACTTATAGATGACATTCGCATCCGGGAAATAATACTGGCCAGCCCCAATCAGTTGATAAAGGATTTGATGGATGAGCACTTTGTCGCTTTAAACGCGAATGACGACCAGGAAGTAGCCATTCGGGTCTTTCAGGACCAGGATCGCATCGCTTTACCGGTGATCGATTCAGAAGGCCTGCTCATTGGCATAGTTACCGTTGATGATGTGATGGATGTGGTGGAAGAAGAAACCACCGAAGACTTTCACAAGTTTGGTGCTTTTCAGGCGGCCATTGTTAATCCGCTTAAAGCCAGGATTGGCCTTTTGTATCAAAAAAGAATCATGTGGCTGATAGCCCTCGTGTTTATGAATGTGTTTTCGGGAGCAGCCCTTGCCGCATATGAAAATGTTATTGCAAAAGCCGTAGCTTTAATCTTCTTTTTACCCCTACTAATTGGCAGTGGCGGGAATGCAGGTGCCCAATCGGCCACACTCATGATACGCTCACTGGCCATTGGTGACGTGGAAACAAAAGATTGGATCAGGCTCATAAGCAGAGAGTTTCTGGTCTCTTTCCTGCTTGGACTCACTATGGCACTAGGTGTTAGCCTTATTGCCAGCTTTAGGGCTCCTGAATACATTGCTATTGTAGCATTAACCATGGTGCTCTCTGTTATGTCGGGTAGCCTGTTGGGCATGCTTTTGCCATTTATTTTTACCAAATTAAAAATCGATCCCGCTACAGCCAGTGCACCACTCATTACTTCAACTGCCGACATTACGGGCGTGGTTATTTACTTTTCCATCGCTTCGTGGTATTTGGGATTGTATTGATAATATAAAGCCGCTTCATCCAATCATCCGCAATAAATAAATGCCAAAAGGCTGTCTGCCCTCAGCATGACTTTATTTTCCTGTTATCTCAGCTGTATGATGTATATTCGTACTCCAATTTGTCATTCAGTCAAAATCATCAAAAAATGAATAGTGCAGAAATTGATTTCGAAGAAATTATAGACCAGAGACAGTGGCATAAGCTCCGGCATATGCTAAGCGGCATGGAACCGCTTGATATTGCAGAAATCATTGAAGACCTGTCTGCAAGTGATGATATCATTCTTTTTCGGTTGCTTGCACGTGAAAAGGCAAAAGACACCTTTCAACATTTAACGCACGAGAAGCAGGAACAGATCATCGAAGGACTTGCCACCAATGAGAAGCGAATTTCCGCCTTGCTCAATGACATGAACCCTGACGACCGGACAGCATTTTTTGAAGATCTTCCCAAAAAGATCACCCGGCGTCTGTTGCAGCTTCTTTCACCCGGTGAACGAAGTATAGCCACCCGTTTGCTGAGCTATCCCGAAAATAGTATAGGCCGGCTGATGACTCCGGAATTTGTAGCGGTAAAACCTGATTTTACCGTTGAAGATGCCCTTACACACATAAGGGAATATGGCCATGATTCGGAAAGCCTGAATCAGATATATGTTATTGATGAAAACTGGAAGCTCATTGATGACATTCGCATCCGGGAAATACTTCTGGCAAAACCCGGTCAACAGATTAAACATTTAATGGATGAGCACTTCGTGGCGCTTCAGGCCCTGGATGACCAGGAATCAGCTATACGGGTTTTTCAGGACCACGACAGGGTAGCTCTTCCCGTGATCGATTCCCAGGGATTGCTCCTGGGTATTGTTACCATTGATGATGTGATGGATGTGGTGGAAGAAGAAACCACCGAAGACTTTCATAAATTTGGTTCGGTTCAGGGAGCCATAGATAATCCACTAAAAGCCGGCATAGGATTCCTTTATAAAAAACGAATTGCCTGGCTTGTTGCATTGGTTTTTATGAATGTTTTTTCAGGAGCTGTACTCGCCAAATTTGAAGATGTTATTCAGGCATCCGTAGCTCTTATCTTTT
>JAQVEI010000109.1 GCA_028697695.1 Lentimicrobiaceae bacterium | reverse complement strand
ATAACTACAAAACGGATTAATATAGTCAGACCAAAAGCCAGATATGAATAAAACAGCAGGGTACGCACAGCGGTGGAAAACCAGGCTACTGATTCAAGCAGGGTTATCAGCAAAAAGAAGCTTCCAAGCAAAGCGATACTATATAATCCTCCCTTAATGAGTTGATTTACATAGTATTTCCTGATGAAAGCATCCAGTTTATCAATGAGTATATGATAATTGTTGTTCATTGTAGCACGAGTGGTATTTAAAGTAATAACGCTAACTGTTTTCCAATGTTTTAAGTAATTGCAAAGTTAGCTATTTAATGAATTGCCCTGCTGCTTCAAAAGTGCAATAGGTTGCAGTACAAACCCCGTCTATTTCAAAGGAATTATTTGGCATCGAAGACTTCTATACCGCTCCAATCTTCATCTATACCTTTTTGCTTTATACTCCTGCAACGGTTTAAATAAAACAGCGCAACCGAATCATCGGGATTGAAAAGCAACAGTTTGGAAAATATTTTTTCTGCTTCCTCAAACTGTTTCTTTTTGTAAAGTTCTATTGCATTGTTATACAGCGGCATAGATTCAATTTTGAGGGTTTTAACCTTTTCAGGGTCGCCGTCAATCAGTTCAAACATATAGACGGCTTCTTTTTTGCCTTTGACGCGGGCTATATCCAGAAAACGGAAATTGAAGGCAGACGGATCCTGTAGTTTTATCAGGGTGTCCTCGCTCAGGATTATCGACGTATGATAAATTTTTGTTAAACCTTCAAGCCTGGCTGCAAGGTTTACCGAATCAGAAATTACTGTGCCATCCATTCGTCCCTTTCCGCCCACCATGCCCAGCATTAAATTGCCTGTGTGCATACCTATACCACAATCAATAAGTGGCAATCCCCTTTCCTTTCTGTGATTATTGAATTTTTGCAACATACCACGCATTTCTATGGCAGCTCTTAAAGCATTATCGGGCGTGTCGTGAAATAGGGCCATTATGGCATCACCGATAAATTTGTCAATAAATCCGTTGTTGTTTCTGATAATGGGCTCCATCAATCCAAGATAATGGTTGATGAAATCAAAATTTTCTTTGGGCGTCATGGATTCCGATAGCTCGGTAAATCCCCGGATGTCTGAAAACATCACCGTCATTTCTTTTTGGACCTGATCGCCCAATTGGATATCAGTAATCTCTTTTTTATCCAGGAACTCGAGAAATTGTCTGGGTACAAACCGGAAGTAAGCTTCATTCAAGCGGGAGATATGTGTAATGTATTCACTCAATTGCAAACTCATCACATTATAACTCTCTGACATGATGCCTACCTCATCATTGGTTCTTACGAGGGTGTAATGGCCGGTTAATCCTTTACCGGTCTTCAACATACTGCTTACCAGTTCGTTAACAGGCCTCACTATGCCCTGTGTTGACCAATTTACAAAAAATAAAATATAAATGAATGAAACCAGAATACCACTGAAGATACCGAAAAACATCAGGGTATTGTCTATGGCGGGAATATAGTACAATCCGTTAAAGCCTTCATCCATCAAATTCTCTGACGTACCCATAAGGTCGACAGCACTCCCAAGCAGTATGCGTGTTTCGCTGGCAGTAGGATTTTTAACGTTATCAACAGGGGTAAGACTTAACAACAGGTACAGCAGAACAATGGTTAACGGGAACAGTGTGGTCATCCCACTGGCTATATATAGCCGGTTCCTTATTTTCCCGGTTCTTTTGCCGAATATTCTTTTCTGAAGCTCGTTTTGTGTAAATATATGCTCCAGGTAACGGATGTGAACCAGATGTTTTTGCCAGAAATAAATAAAAAAGATACTAAGCATCGAAGCTACAACCGAAACATACAGGAAATTTGTCAGCATTCGGCGGGTAACCTCATCCATGGGTGAGGTTGGAAATAAAAAGGAATAGAGTATAATCACATGCACCACCGTGAAGGCAATAAATACCATTCCGCTATTCAGCAGAGGCGTTTTTAATATATACTTTCTGCAAAAGCGGTATAGCCGCGGTGAAATAACCTTGCCTTTCCGTTTGCGTTTAAAATATCTTTTAAACGGTATGTTTAAAATGTAAACCAGCAGAAAAGTTATCAATCCGAGGATATTAAATAACTTAGAGAAGATTCCTGTAGTGCCGGTAACTTGCGTGGATTCCGGCTCATACTCATATTTAAATCCAATATAGCGTGAATCCACACTTGATGAAATCTCATTCTCCGTCTGGGCATTGACTTTAGAAGTATCTCCGGCTAAAGGAACTTTGGATGAAACATTTTGTGTTGTATCCTGCATTTGCTCCAGGAAACCTTTCCGTTTGCTTAGCTCGGGAAATTCCTTAAAGGCCATAAAAAACAATAAGGGCAACACCAGCAAAAAATACATCAGCAAGGGGAACAGAAATATTCTGCCCACCCTGTATCGTGGAATTTTTAGGTTTTTCATCTGGAATGAATAAGCATCTTATCTTTTAATTGCCTTGAATGATATGCGTAATGAGGGTTTAACAAAATTAATAATTATTTCTAAAAACCTGTCGACAAATTTATTTGTGTTATAAAGTGACCACACGCCCTGTGTCCGGCTTTAATTCATGATGCGGTTAAATTAATATATTTGCAGTGTTTAATAATTATATCATGAAGGAAGTACGAGTTAGATTTGCGCCCAGCCCGACCGGACCTTTACATATAGGCGGCGTACGCACAGCCCTATACAATTACCTGTTTGCCCGCCTGCATCATGGCAAATTTTTATTGCGTATTGAAGATACCGACCAATCGCGCTTTGTGCCGGGGGCGGAAGAATATATTATAGAAGCCCTTAATTGGTGTGGCATTCATTACGATGAAGGTGTGGGCAAAGGTGGCCCATATGCTCCCTATCGTCAGAGTGAGCGAAAGGAAATATACAAGCAATATGCAGAGCAACTTATCACTGAAGGAAAAGCCTATTATGCATTTGATACACCGGAAGACTTGGATAAAATGCGTGAACGCATCAAAGATAAAGGCAATGCCATGGCTCAATACGATGCCTTTACACGGGGTCAGATGGTAAATTCCCTTACCTTGAGTGCCTTGGAGACGCAACAACGCTTAAATTCAGGCGAACCATATGTAATCCGGATACTGATTCCTGAAAATGAAGAAATTGTCGTCAATGATCTTATACGCGGCAAGGTGATGGTGGATTCGTCCCGGCTTGACGATAAAGTGCTGTTTAAATCCGATGGCATGCCTACCTATCATTTGGCCAATATTGTTGATGACCACCTGATGAAAATAAGCCATGTGATAAGAGGTGAAGAATGGTTGCCTTCGGCACCACTGCATATACTTTTATATAATTATTTTGGCTGGGAACCACCTGTGTTTGCACACTTACCATTGCTTCTCAAACCCGATGGCAATGGCAAACTGAGTAAACGCGACGGTGATCGCCTGGGATTCCCTGTATTTCCACTACGCTGGACTGATCCCTCAACTGGTGAAGTATCCTCAGGATACCGTGAAGCCGGATACCTACCCGAAGCATTCATCAATATGCTGGCTTTGCTTGGATGGAATCCGGGCACTGAGCAGGAAATATTCAGCATGCAGGAATTGATCCAGGCATTTTCAATGGAGAAGGTGGGAAAATCAGGGTCTAAATTTGACCCCGAAAAAGCAAAATGGTTCAATCACTTTTATCTTTCTCAATAATCTAATACTGAGGTGGCCGCAATACTCAGCAAACTGCTGCAGCAAAAAGAATTGACCTTTGATGAAGGCTATATTGTTAAAGTGGCAGGACTGATAAAAGAACGTGCCGTACTTATTCCCGATTTGTGGGAACAGTCTCAATTCTTTTTTGTAGCCCCGGAGTCCTATGACGAAAAAGTAAAACAAAAGTTCTGGAAACCCGAAACTCCTTCCATGCTTAATGGTATTGTCTCCTGGCTTGAAGTTCAACCGGAGTTCTCATCAGAATATATAGAGGATTCCTTAAAAACTTACATCAAAGAAAAAAGCCTGCCTATGGGGTTGGTGATGAATACCTTACGTTTGGTATTGGTTGGTGGAAGTTATGGTCCGGGAGTGGCTGACATTATATCAACATTGGGTAAAAATGAGGTGATTGAACGGATAAAAAAAGCTGTAAATAAAATCCCGGTTTAAAAATCATATGATTCAGCGGTTGCTTTATTCATTAAACCATCCAATCAACATGAAAGGTGATCCCCTACTCTACCGTGTATTAGAAGAACTGGCTATTCCATTCGAATATCATGAGCATCCGGCTGCTCCCACCATTGAAATTGCCGTGCAATACTGGAAAGATATCAAAGAAACCACGCATTGCAAAAATCTTTTCTTTAGAAACCATAAAGGAAACCGCCATTATCTGGTAATCTTTGACCATCGTCAAAACCTGGCCATTCATGATCTGGAAAAACAGCTTAAACAGGGTAAACTGAGCTTTGCCTCTGAAAAACGCATGCAGAAATATCTGGGTTTGTCGCCAGGTTCGGTCTCTCCTTTTGGTTTAATTCATGATAAACAACATCATGTACATCTTTTTTTGGATGAAAACCTGAAAAATCTGCCCAACATAAGTTTTCATCCCAACCTGAACACAGCATCCCTGGTGATATCTTTTGATGACTTTTTAAAGTTTCTCCATGCCATGGGCAATAGCTTTGAATTTGTACAGCTTTACTAACATGGTAATATTCTACTGGTCATGCATCCGATAAGAATCGCTTTATATATTTTAATCGTGCTTGGCTTGTTGTTGCTGGTTAGCGTATTTAGCTCTTCTGTCAATAACGATAATACCACTACCGGTATTGAATTGCCCGGTATGGTGTTGAAATACCCTACCACTGCCGGCTTTTTGAATGAAAAAAAGCAGGAAGTCAATTTGCTGGCAGACAGTATTGTCCATGCTATTGAGGCTGTTCTGCCCACAGAGGAGTTCATTCCATCCATTCCTGATTTCTCAAAAACGGACACCAACCGGCTGGTATATATTTCCTGGCCGGATGATCGAAATGCGTTTATTGGCAGATTGAATGAATATTTTAACAGTGGCCGATGCCGCATCTTACACTATGGCGATTCGCAATTGGAAGGTGACCGAATCTCTGGTTATTTACGCAACCGTTTGCAGGGGATTTACGGGGGTAGTGGTCCGGGCTTTTTACCCATAAAGCAGGTATATCATCAGCTTGCAGCCGAAATTATTGCAACCGACAACTGGTTGAGGTATGCGCTGTTTGATCCCACCCAGGCCAAATTGCCCGATATGAATTATGGAGTATATGCTTCGGTTTCGAGATTCACTCCCCTGATGAATGCAAAGGATAGTGCGATGATGCCTGGCTTACCTCTGGAGTCGGCAGGTATTACCATCAGGCCTTCGGCCAAATCGTTCAACCGGCTAAAACAATTCAATCGTATTGGTTTACATTATGGAAATGCAACAACGCCGGTTGAAATCGCTATTTTTGTTAACGGTGAATTGTTGAAAGAAAGCCACCTTATTGCGGATGGTGCATATCATTGTTTTGAAATTAAAACCGGCACCACCCCCAACGAAGTTCATATAGAACTTGCCGGCACTGTTAGTCCCGATTTTTACGGTATAACCCTCGACGGTGAAAACGGTATACAATTGGATAACATAGCTATGCGTGGTGCCTCCGGAACCATATTTAGCAGGATGAATGCCAGTAGTTTTAGCAGTATGGCTGCAAAACTTGATCCCAAAATTGTAATTTTACAATATGGTGGCAATACCGTGCCTTACATCAAGGATTCATTGGGGATAATCAACTATACGCGCTACTTGTCAGGTCATATTCATTGGTTATGCAAACGTATGCCCGAATCCGTATTCCTTTTTATCGGACCTGGGGATATGAGCTGCCTGACAGATGGAAATTATGTTACCTATCCACTCCTCCCCTATCTGGATGAGCAATTGAAGCGAAGTTGCCTGGCCAATAAGGTTGCCTATTGGAGTATGTTTGAAGCCATGGGCGGACAAAATTCAATGCGGTACTGGGTAGAACAGGGACTGGCAGCCAGCGATTATACACACTTTTTGCCCAAAGGATCCCGCATAATTTCAGAACATTTTTTCAATGCCCTCTATCTCGACCTCAGCCGATGAAAATAACCGCCTCTCTCCTATTGTTGTGTGTAACCCTTTCGCTGAATGCGCAGACTTATATTCTCGACAGTATAGTCGCCTCAGACACTACCATAATCCCGAGAGAATTTAACAATCTTGCTTACGCAGACTCTTCAAAAGCATTTGAGCATTTCTTTAATCGCCTGGACAGCGTGTTTAAGGGAGAGGAGATAAGAGTTCATATCTTTCATATTGGCGGCTCCCATATTCAGGCCGATATCTATTCGAATAAATTGCGCAGCTGGCTGCAGAATATGTGTCCCAATGCACAGGGACAACGCGGATTTGTATTCCCTTTTCAACTGGCTGCCACCAACAATCCGCTTAATTACAGAATTCAGGGCAATAAGCAACGCTGGGAAGGTTATCGAAGTTCGGTAAGCAAACATCAGCAACTGTGGGGAATGTCAGGTATTACTGCCGTGCTGACCGATACCATTGATACCTTGCATATTGAAGCCAATTACAAAAACTACACCTTAAAACCATATACTTTCAACAGCTTCAGGGTTTTTTATGATGCGCCCGCCACCGCTTTTTGTATGCGCGTAATTGATTCCCTTAATTTTATTGAATATGAAACCAGAGATACCCTGGCTGCTTACTCAGAATATAGGTTAAACAAAGAGACAACATCCCTCACAATTGAAATAATGCGCACCGATTCAACCGGGAACCCGGAGTTTAAGCTCATGGGATTCGAATTGATGAACGAGCGGCCGGGCATTGAATATACTTCCATTGGTGTTAACGGCGGCAGTTTTGAGTCTTACAAACGCTGCACCCTCTTTGGGCAACAACTTGCACTGTACAAACCCGACCTGTTTATTATTTCTCTTGGAACCAACGATGGTTATACTGCTAATTTCGATTCCTTAAAATTCGAAACCGATTACGAAGCCTTCATGCAAATGGTATGGCAAGTGAATCCCGATTGTGCAATTTTGCTTACCGTACCCAATGATTCTTACTACAAACGTAAACACGCCAACAAAAATACCGCTATTCAGCAATCCGTCATACACCGGCTGGCACGTAAGTATGACATGGCTGTTTGGGATTTTTATGCCGTTATGGGTGGACTTGGCTCTTCCCAAAAGTGGTATCAAAAAAAGTGGATGCCTCGTGACAGGATTCATTT
>JAQVEI010000108.1 GCA_028697695.1 Lentimicrobiaceae bacterium | reverse complement strand
GAGGTAATCTCCTTATTGATTTCAGCAATTATTTTTTCAGCTTTTTTCTCTCTTTTTGCCAAAGGCTCAATAATCTCTTTCACTTGTTCAAGCGTGGGTGTTCCTTTTTCACGCTTTTCTGTAAGTTTGGCAACAATATATTTACCATCCACTTCAAATACGGGGGAGATATCACCTACTTTACGTTTTTCGTCGAAAGCCCAACGGACAACCTCACGTGCCTGCGACATCCCGGGAAGACTGTTCTGATCCTTACTGATGCGCTCTGCCAGACGCTTGGTATAGCCCTTTTCTTCAGCCAATTTTTCAAAATCGCCTTCTTTGGCTTCAACGGCAAACTGACTGGCTTCGGTATATATGTTCTGATTGGTTTGTGAGCTGGCTTCGATACCTCGTTTTACAATAGCAACCCTAACCTTGTTAACCGGGGTGGTTTTACCCGTTATTTTTATGATGTGGAAGCCAAAGGGTGATTCCACCTTAATGATATCGCCCACGCGGTTGTTGAGTACGGCATTGTTGAAAACCGGAACCATAGCTCCGTCAGCAAACCAGTTGAGGTCGCCCTGACTTTTTGCTGCTACTTTATCGTCATTGATATCGGACGCAGCCAATTCGTCAAATTTAGCAGCATTATTGCGTACTACCTGCAGTAAACTGTCGGCTTTGGCATCTGCCTGGGCTTTGGTGAGTTTGCTGTTTGGATTGGCCATGCTGCCCTGATAGGCGATAAGGATGTGACTGGCACGAAGGGAATCAGGTCTGGATTGAACATCAATCAGGCGGGCCATCTGGTACATATTGTTTTCCACATATGGGCCAAAAGTGGTTCCCACCGAAGAGTTAAACATGATTGAATCCAGTTGAAACGGCAGGGTTCCACGTTTAAACCAGGTGCTGTCGTATTTTTCATCCGAAGTGAAGTTTACAAACGAAGGAACCTGGGTTGTTTCCTGAAACTCTTTGTATAGCTCACGTACTTCGCGGTCAATTTTCTCACGGTCACGGGGTGAGGCAACAATATTGAACGAAATGTATTCCAGATCGCGGGAAGCTTCCTGTTGATACCGGTATTTGTTTTTTTCGTAATAAGCCTTCAGGTCTTTATCGCTCAGTGTTACCAGCGAGTCGGCAATACTGCTGTAGGATAAAGCGTAATATCTGATGGCGGCTTTGGTATTGCGGGCTTCATAGTCTCTTTTGGCAAAAGCTTTGGGAGTATAGAAACCTTTGGCTATCAGGTTGCGGTATTTTGAGCTCAGGCGCTCTTCTTTAATGGCCTTTTCTATCATAAGATAACGCTGCCTCATCTGAGGATCCACGTTGTCCAGGTTTTGCAGAAAATTGATGACCATAGCAGGGTCAAACCTTCCCGATTCCGGGTCAGTGAAGCTCTGCTCAATATAAGGATGCGGTTTTTTACCCCTGATTTGGTCATCCAGCTCCTGGGTAGATACCGTTAATCCAAGCTTGTCAACCTGTTCCGCCAGCAACACATCGTTAACCATGTTATCCCATGTTGACTGTCTTATCTGAAACTGCTCATCGGCAGTCAGGGATTCCACGTTGGAATTCATGCGGGGGGCTTCAATATTTTCCTCCACATTTTGATTAAAATCGGTAAAAAGAATGGGCTCGCCGTTTATTTTACCAACTTGATTTGTGCCTTGCCTGGGTCTGCGGTTGGAAAGCAGGTCGCCAAGTACAAAGGCGGCCAGTGCTACACCAATAATTATTACCAGCAATCCAGAACGTTTTCGAATATCACCTATTAATGCCATCTTGAAAGATTATTTTTAAGAGGGTGCAAATTTACAATAATTGTTTAAGGATAAAAATAAATTTGGAAATATATAATATTATGGCTTACAGTATGGTCGGTAGAAAAATTCTATATGGCGATTTTTTACTCCTTTACTGTTGATGGGATCTTTTACGGTCCTCAGGAAGGGTTTTCACGGATAAGTACCTCTTCAATGCGTGTATCGGTTGCTTTGACTATGGTGAAGAGATAATCGCCGATTTGTATCTCATCTTTTACCGCCGGAATATTTTCATAATGATGAATAATATAGCCGGCCAGGGTTTCATATTCGTCCGATTCAGGCAAGCCCAGTTTATATTTCTGATTCAGGTAGTCTATTTCCAAACGACCAGAAAACAGATATTCATCTTCATCCAGCACATTTTCAACCAGATCTTCCACATCAAATTCATCATCTATTTCACCGAAAATTTCTTCTATTATGTCTTCCATGGTTACCATACCGGCAGTTCCGCCAAATTCATCCACTACCAGGGCAACGCTTTTGCGCTCCTGCATAAACATATTAAGCACCCTGTTGGCCTGCATAGTTTCAGGCACGATAAGTACCGGTTTGGTAATGCTTATTATTGATTCCGGTTTCTTAAAAAGTTCATAGCTGTGGGTATAGCCTATGATGTTATCAATGCTGTCCTGATAGATAAGTATTTTGGAGTGACCCGACGTTATGAATGCCTCACAAAGGGTTTCGATGCTATCATCCTGCGAAAGTGCAACAATTTCGTTGCGCGGAATCAAACACTCTCTCAGCTTGATGTTTCCCAGATCAAGGGCGTTTTGAAACATCTGAATTTCCTGATAATCTTCGTTTTCCGAAGTTTCATAAGCTGAGGAATCACTCACAAAGTGGTCCAGATCAATTACCCCAAATGAATATTCGGGTTGTGTGATATTTACTTTGAAAAGATGACGCAGCAGAAATTCAGAGATACCAATAAAAAAAATAATGACCGGGTAAAGCAGGATGAAAAAAATATAGAATGGGACGGCCAACACATTGAGAATATTGTTGGGATTGATGCGGAAGAGTACTTTAGGCAAAAACTCAGCAAAGAAAAGGATAATAACGGTGGAAATGAGCGTTTGGGTGATGAGAATGATAACTTCCGACCGGGCTGCCTCGGGTAGGATTGATAGCAAAGGAGGTTCGAGCAAACGGGCAATATAAATACCGTAAATCACCAATGCAACGTTGTTTCCCAACAGTAGGGCACCAATAAACATGGAAGGCTTCTTCTGAAAGCGCGAAAGGATCTTCGCAGACATCAGATTTTTGTTCTTGTCAACTTCTATTTTTAGCTTATTAGCCGTAACAAAAGCTATTTCCATACCCGAGAATATGGCGGATAGAACGAGTGTAATTATTATGGGTATCCAGATGTTCATTACTTAATGTAACAATTTAACTGGCAAATGTTCTGTAAAATTTCAATCCTTATCCTTAACATACATTTCACCACGGGGTTTAAGTATGGTCCAGTTGTAAAATTTTTCATCTGATTCCATGCCATCTCCGTATAGGATTTTATCGGGAGTGGTTATGGTAACCAGGGTGTTGGAGTACACTTTATGTGTATTCTGATTCCAGATTAAAAGTTCAGTATTCAGGGTTTCATCAGCCTGATAGTTATGGACAACAACATTATCCCGGGCTTCCATGGTACGTTTTGATTCATTATTGATGCCATACAGGGCTGTTATTTCTGTACGGACCACCGAAGGGTTCAACGAATCGAAAAAAACCACTTTAAATCCTTGTGGAAATTTGATTATTGCACCGGCTTTTTCTTCAAAACGAATCAGTTCAGGAGCTGTTAATGTGTATTTAATGCGTCCGGCTTCACTTTCAGATATTTCAACTTCACGCGCATACATGGATGGAATGGTATCAGCACTGTTGAGACGCTCCACCTCTTTTGGGTCGTTTTTACAGCCAAAAAGCGTAGTTCCCGTTAATAGGAGAACTACGCCTGAAAGCTTTATAAGAAATAGCTGAATTTTAGCCGGGTTATTCACTGTTGACTGAATACTTATTTAGCTGGTCTGATGGTGGTGGTTTCGTTGATCCAGCACCCGACAGTATATGAAGCGCCTTCCTGCATATCGCGGAAGAAAAGATCTTCTTTGGCAGGAAAGTGCTGTGAATATTGGCCGATTTTCTGATTGGCTTCAGATTCTACCGAAGGGTCAACATTACGCGCCCGTACGTATTTATCAACTGCTGCCCAAAATACGGTTTTCCCACCCATGTCGTCTTCGGTGCAGTTGGAGGCGCTGGCAGCATACAAATCACCGATAAGCAGGTATGCTTTTCCATAATTCGGGTTGATTTGTAAAATCTTCTGTGCAGTGGCCCGTGCCTGTGAATAACTCCGCTGATTGAACTGAATATTGGCCAGCAGGTTGAGTGCCCTTACCTGATTTTCCGGTTCCTCAAAGAGATTGGCTGCCTGTTGCAGATAGGTTGCTGCCTTACTCATGTTTTCTTTGCCCAGATAAAGGCTTCCCATTAAGTAAGCAGATTGTGCGCTGGGCTCAAGAGTATGCAGCTTTTCGGTAGCCTGGAAAAACAATTCGGTATCGTTACAGCCTCTGCGATCCAATACATTGGTTATCTTCTTAAGGGTTTCAATATCGTCGCCTTTGGTAGCAAATTTTTTCTGATATATACTTATCAAATCCGGGCAGGTAGCAAAAGGCTCGAAAGTAGATTCAATATTGGCCTTTACATTTTCCCAGTTTGCCAAAGCTTTGGGCTTCTGCTGATTTGCCTGGATATTGTGATCAATAATTTCGCTGATGACATCATAAGCATCTACTATGGCTGCTTTTTCCAGTTTTTTCAGCTCAACCATATTTATGATTGAGCGGAAATAATAAACCAGAACGGCTCCTTCGGATTTATTGCCCGAGAGTTCTACTGATTTCTTAAATATGGGATATATCTCTTCGGTTTTATCGGTACGATAAGTGATAAGGTCAATGCCCTTTCGTCCAAGAACAAAACCTTCTTTATCAAAATACTTTATCCGCTGATCGTAAACCATCATCAGCGTATCCACATATTTATCCTTTAGGGTTGCATCTTTGGTTTCATCCACTATGCTACTTACCATCTTAGCGCCATCAATATAGAGATTCATGGTAGCCAGTGGGCAGTTGTTGAACACCCAGCGCCAGTGCGGGAAGGCGTCTTTATAATTTTTTTGCTTGTAAAATTCACGGTATAGTGAAAGGTGAATTACACAATTGGCAGAATCTGCACCGTATTTGGAACCCGTAACGGCAGCATTTTCTTCTGTGTCTTCTTCAGTCTGGGCCCAGGAAGCACTGAATGGTACCATAGCCATGAGTAGAAAGAAAAATAAAGCTTTAGCAACCTTTTTCATAGTTTATTCGTTTTTAGTGTGTGATTAATCATATTTCCTGATTATAAACCATCGTTCAAAGATGGAAAGTCCTAAGGTAATCCGGAAATAATTTTCTTTAACCAGGTTTTTCGCTGTTGTACCCCTTGTTCCAAGTTCTGTTGAAAGATTTATTGTTGAACGGGTACGCGGCAGTGGGAATGCAAATCCAAAACTTATGCCAAACTCATCAATGCGCTGGCCGCGAAGCTGTAAAAAGCTATTTTGGTAATTCAGCCCGGCCCGATAAGTGATGCGTTGAAAGTAGTTGGTAACTGTTGATACACTAGGGGTAAACTCTCCACCAAGGGCCAGTCTGAAATTGTTTTGAAGGGAATCCAGGCGGTCAAAATTTTTGTAATTGTCCCACATTTGATATTGTACATCTGCACCAACCAGCCATTTGTCGGGTTTACCCAGCGAAACTCCAAAACCCAGATTGGCCGGAAGTGTAATGCTGCCTTTTAAGCCGGTTACATCTACAAGTGTGTCAACAACATTATCCACGCCGGTTGAAGATACAAAATACCGGTAACCAAGCTGTTCCATCCTGGCGCTTACATCCTGATTGTTGCTAAAACTCAAACCGGTGGCGAGGTTCATATTGTTTTTAAGGGTTTTGCGGTAGTGAATACCGTAATTCAAATATATATCTTTTACTTTGGTTGACGAAATAATTTTATAATTCATGCGATAAGCAGAATCGGGAAAAGTATTGGCGCTGGTTTGGCTGATGGTTCCAAAAAGAACCCCCATATTGAAACCAATACTAAGGTTGGGATGCAATTTGAAGGCACTTCCCACAAATAGCTGATTTATTCCGCCTTCTCCCTGATAAATGCGCTTTACGCTGCCGATGTTTTGCTCAACACTTAAATCCTGCATATGATAATTAGTACTGCTGTATGGTACCAGCCCAAAAGCGCCTCTCCACCAGCGTGTAACGGGGAAACCGAATTTAAGATAGCTGAGTGAGGCTGCGTTGGCACTCTCACTTCTGTCAAGCGTGGTGAGCCGGGCACTGCGGGCATCGGCACCCACATCAAAAATAAAAGAAAGAGTATCGAAACTGATATAGGTTGCCGGATTCATCACATTTACGAAAAAAGGCGAACTCAGGCTGTAACCAATACCTCCCATTGCCCGTTGATTGGCTCCGGCAGAGGTCATAATGTCGCCAATACCAAAGCGGGAATAGGGCGAGCTGATACGTCCCTGGCTGTAAGCAACATTCTGAATCAATAGTGTCAACAGCAATAGCTGGATGGCGCGGCAGATAGGTTTATTTTTCAAGATTGTAAGTCAATATTTGTTTTAAACCCCAAACGATGAGATTAGGGTGTGCAAAGATGTTATTTTTCAGCATTTTTTCAAAATAAATCAGGTCTCCTCCTGTTAAAATTATAATTATTTTAGGATATAATTTCCGATAAGCCTCTATTGTTCCGTATACTTCGGTCAAACATCCATTCATTACACCCGAACTAATGGCCCCGGCAGTATTGGTGCCGATAAGTGGAATATCGTGCGCGGGCGTAAGCAAAGGCAGTCGCATGGTAAATGCATTTAATGCTTTAAAACGCATGCTTATTCCCGGAGATATGCTGCCGCCTTTATATATTTTTCCTTTTTCAACAAAATCGTAAGTAATGGCCGTACCCAAATCAACCACCAAAATATCTTTACCGGGATAAAGGGCTGCAGCTCCTACTGCTCCGGCTATGCGATCGTTGCCCAAAGTGGCCGGAGTACTGTATTCATTGGTAAGCGGCAATGAGGTATGCTCTGTTAAGGTGACAACCCGCGGCGCATTTATCAGGTTCAGGTAAGGTGTCGTGTCATGAGAAACCGAACTTACAATGGCTGCATCAATCCGGTTAAATTTGGCATTGGTAAGCAAGTGTGCAAAAGATTCAGGACTGGTTTCATTCAGGATGAACAGCTCTGTAAGCTGATCATTGTGATACAATGCAACTTTGGTTCTGGTATTGCCCAAATCACAAATAAGAAAATGCATTCTAAGATCTTTAATTTATGCAAAGATACCGGGTGAAAACCAGTTAAATGCACGCTATTACACGGCAAAAATACCTGATTTACAAGGAATGTGATATATTTTTATTAAAATATTTGTTAAAATGAAAAATTCTTACGTAACTTTGCATC
>JAQVEI010000107.1 GCA_028697695.1 Lentimicrobiaceae bacterium | reverse complement strand
GTAAGCGGGGGAACCATCTTTTTGGATGAAGTGGCCGATCTGCCACTCTCTACTCAGGTAAGATTGTTGCGCGTACTCGAAACAGGCGAATTTATTAAAGTAGGTGCGTCAAAGGTACTTAAAACCGATGTAAGGGTAGTGGCAGCTACAAACGTGGATATTGCAGAAGCAATCAACAAAGGAAAATTCCGTCAGGATCTCTACTACCGGTTGAGTACCGTCCCCATTCATATACCACCCCTGCGGGATCGTAAGGAAGACATCATTCTGCTTTTTAAAAAGTTTGCCAACGATTTTGCTGAAAAATATCGAATGCCGCCGCTCGACCTTGACGAAAAGTCACGTCAGATGTTGATGCAGTATCGCTGGAACGGAAACGTTCGACAATTAAAAAATATTACCGAACACATCTCCATCATTGAACCAACCCGCCTGCTTACCCCGGAAACCCTGATAAAGTATCTGCCGGCAAACAACCGCGATTTGCCTGTGCTTTACAGCAGTGAACATAAGCATGACATCAGCGAACGCGAAATACTCTATAAGGTGTTGTTCGACATGAAACACGACATCAATGAGCTTAAAAAGCTGGTGGTGGATATGCTGGCCAAAGGTGAATTTAACCATGAAGTGGCCAGTGATCATCAGCCATTTATTAAACAGCTGATACAAGACGTCTCCAGGGTCGAATCTCAGCAGGAAGAAGCGGTGGCAGAAACCGATACCGTGGAAATGGAGGGTTTTTATACCCCTGAGGTGGTGGATGAGTCTTTGTCGTTGCAGAAAAAGGAAATTGATCTTATCCGGAAAGCCATTGAAAAACACGGTGGTAAACGAAAGGATGCAGCCAGGGAGTTGGGGATATCGGAGCGCACCTTGTATCGTAAAATCAAAGAATATGATATCCGGTAAATATCTTTTGAAATGCTGCTTGTCACGACCGCTTCGCATACTGTGGGTGGTGTTGCTCAGTGGGTTGATTCATTCCTGTGGGGTTTATTCATTTACCGGTGCCTCTATCCCACCGGAAGCAAAAACCGTGTCGGTAGCGCTTTTCCCAAATCAGGCCGATTTGGTTCAGCCAATTCTGAGCCAGACCTTCACCGAGGCCCTGCGCGACAGATTTGTGGCGCAAACCAGTCTGGCGCTGGTACCGCGAAACGGTGACCTCGCCTTTGAAGGCGAAATAACAGGGTATACCACTGAGCCGGTGGCTATTTCCGGTACACAGCAAGCTGCCCAGATTCGGCTGAAAATTACAGTGAATGTGCGGTTTACCAATAAATATGATCCCAAAGCGGATTTTGAAAGCAAGTTCTCACGATACTATGATTACTCCAGCAACCTGAATCTGGTTTCTGTTGAAGCTGAGTTGATCGATATCATCACCAAAGACCTGGTGGATGACATATTCAATAAATCGGTGGTTAACTGGTAACTTATATCAAAAATGGCAAATGTTGACACCTATATAAAATCACCTGAGTTGCTTGGTGCTGCATCTTTGCCTGATTTGGAACAATTGGTTGCTGAAATGCCCTATTTTCAGGTGGCTCAGGTACTGCTTGCCCTCAACTACCGTAAAGTGAGCAGTATAAAATACGGTCGTCAGCTTAAAGTAGCCGCTGCATACACCGGAAACAGAGGGCTGCTGAGGCGGCACCTGGAGAAAATGGAGGCAGGTGATGAAGAAAAAAATGTTGTTGAATATCCGCCCATTGCAAAGCTGCCTGTGGAAACTCCTGTGGAGCAATGGTCAGAGGCTGAAACGGGCGTTGAAACGAACGAGCCTGTCGAGCTTTCCTTGCCAAATATTGGTTTTCATGACGATGATGCCGGACCGAAAGAGATAAGTGAAGCTACTGAACCTAAAGCAGAAGACGATTATTTTGAGGCTTTGCGCAGGATTGTTGCAGAACGCCTGGCAGCCATAGCCGAAAGCGAAACTCCTTCTGCAACCGGACTGTCAACCGAATTCAAGGAGGAGCGTCCGGATGAAAGCTGGAAGACTCCCACGGGGACCCTTCCCGGTTTGGAAGAGTTACTGGAAGCCAAAGACGGTCCGGCTCCGCCTGCCGACGATTTATTGTTATATGGGTATGGTGCCGCAGCATACAGCCTTGAAGATTCCATAGCGCGACCATCAGGAAAGGCAGATAAACAGGAGAGCCATGAAAAAATGGCCGATAAACCGGAAACCGTGACTGAAAACGAACAGCTTATTGAACGGTTTATCCGGAATAAACCGCGCATTAGTCCGCCCCGCCACGAATTCTATAACCAGGTAAATAAATCCAGGCGCAGCAATATTGACCAGGAAGATATCGTCAGTGAAACACTGGCCCGCATTCAACTCAAACAAAACAATCCCGGAAAGGCCATAAAAATTTATCAGAAGTTAATGTTGAATTATCCGGAAAAAAGTAGTTACTTTGCAGCCCAAATTGCGGAAATACAGTCGAAACTGTCCGAAGAGTGAAAATTTAACATAATCAGATACACCTATGGGAGCTTATATTTTAGTTTCAGTACTCATTCTTATCACCTGCGTGTTGCTGGCGCTGGTGGTGCTTGTTCAAAATTCAAAAGGCGGTGGCCTGGCCTCTAATTTCGCCTCATCCAATCAGTTTATGGGCGTGCGCAAAACTGCCGATTTTCTCGAGAAAACTACCTGGACACTAGCCATTATCCTATTGGTACTTAGTTTGTCCAGTATATTCGTAATTCCCCGCAACCAGGCTGCTGTACGTTCAAGCGATACCGAATTGCGCCAAATCATCAACGAGCAAACTCCCGTTCAGGATTTTCAGGCTCCTCCGGTTGAAGAATAAAACCCGGTAAAAATTTTAAATAAGTGTCAGTTTGTCACAGGCAGGCTGACACTTTTTTTTATTTATTCAAATGAGTGAGACTTCACCTCGGATCGACTTTTTGATTCAATTAAGTTAGTGTGTTGATATTTAAGCTTTTAGCTGTATGCTAATGTTTTGATTTACCCGATAGAATTTTTCCGGTGATGTTTTGGCACAAAATATGAGAATGAAGGAATCCGGAAAAATTGATACATACAACCAAAAAATAGAATAATTATGACAAAAGTAAACGTGAAACCACTGGCTGACCGGGTTTTGATACAGCCGGCAGCAGCAGAACAGAAGACTGCTGGAGGAATTATCATTCCTGATACCGCTAAAGAGAAGCCACAGCGTGGCACTGTAGTTGCCGTTGGACCGGGCAAAAAAGATGAGCCGGTTACCGTTAAAGAAGGCGACGTTGTACTCTATGGCAAATATGCCGGTACAGAAATTACCATCGAGGGAAATGATTACCTGATCATGCGCGAATCCGATATCGTGGCAATCATTTAAGAAAAACATTGTTAAATCCCAAATGATCATTTAAAATGGCAAAACAAATTATTTTTGATATTGAGGCCCGGGAACAACTTAAAAATGGTGTTGATGCTCTGGCCAATGCAGTAAAAGTGACATTGGGTCCCAAGGGACGTAATGTTATTATTGACAAAGCTTATGGTGCCCCCACGGTGACCAAAGACGGTGTTAGCGTAGCTAAAGAAATTGAGCTTAGCGATAAAATTGAAAACATGGGTGCCCAGATGGTGAAGGAAGTAGCTTCCAAAACCTCTGATGTAGCCGGTGATGGAACCACCACGGCTACTGTTCTTGCCCAGGCTATAGTTTCTACCGGAATGAAAAACGTTACCGCCGGAGCCAATCCAATGGATTTGAAACGCGGTATAGACAAAGCCGTAGCCAAAGTAGTTGAGTTCTTAAACGCAAGAACCACCAGAATAGAAGAAGGCAGTGAGCAAATTACCCAGGTAGCAACCATTTCGGCCAACAACGACAGCTACATTGGCGAGAGAATTGCCGAGGCCATGAATAAGGTTAAAAAAGAAGGTGTGATTACCATCGAAGAAGCCAAAGGTATTGAAACTACCGTTAAAGTGGTGGAAGGTATGCAATTTGACCGCGGTTTTATCTCCCCTTATTTTATAACCGATACCGAAAAAATGGAAGCCGTTTTTGAGAATCCCTACATTCTCATTTACGACAAGAAAATTTCCGTGATGAAGGACTTCCTGCCCATACTTGAAAAAACTGTTCAAACCGGAAGGCCTTTGCTCATTATTGCTGAAGATGTTGATGGAGAAGCTCTGGCAACATTGGTGGTTAACAAAATTCGCGGTTCATTAAAGATTGCCGCTGTTAAAGCCCCCGGTTTTGGCGACCGTCGCAAGGAAATGCTTGAGGATATAGCTATACTCACCGGTGGTACTGTAATTTCGGAAGAAAAAGGATACCGTCTCGAAGACGCTGATCTCTCCTATCTGGGTGAAGCCGAAAAGGTGAGTGTGGACAAGGAAAATACTACCATTGTAAGTGGCCGTGGTACTTCAGAAGACATTGCCGCCCGCGTTCAAATGATTAAGTCGCAAATTGAGAGCACCACCTCTGATTATGATCGCGAAAAATTACAGGAACGCCTGGCTAAACTGGCTGGTGGTGTGGCAGTTATCTATGTTGGCGCTGCCAGTGAAGTTGAAATGAAAGAAAAGAAAGACCGTTTTGATGATGCCCTGAGTGCAACCCGCGCTGCCATTGAAGAAGGTATTATCGCCGGCGGTGGTATTGCTTATATACGTGCAATCTCCGCACTCGAAAGCCTTAAAGGCGAAAACGAAGATGAGGATACCGGCATTGCCATCATTAAACGTGCACTCGAAGAACCACTGAGACAAATTGTCAACAATGCCGGCATGGAAGGCTCAGTAGTGGTGCAGAAAGTTCGTGATGGCGAAGGTAACTTTGGATTCAACGCCCGTACCGAAGTGTATGAAGACCTGTTTAAGGCCGGTGTGATTGACCCGACAAAGGTTGCCAGCGTAGCTCTTGAAAATGCTGCCTCCATTGCAGGTATGTTGCTAACAACCGAATGTGTAGTGGCTGACATTAAAGAAGAGAAAGAACCCATGATGCCCAATCCCGGAATGGGTGGAATGGGCGGAATGTACTAAACAAATTCCCTGTTTTCAAATGCAAAAAGTCCCCTTCGAGGGACTTTTTGCATTGATAATAATTGATGCAATTGATCGTTGTATGAGTGATTAACTGTTTGGTTTTTATTATTTTTGTTTGTTGCAAGAATCGTACATCAATCAATAAAAAATTGTATTATGAATAAGTTTATCAGTATTGTTTTACTTCTGTTGTTCAGCGGGGGATTCTATACCTTGCGTGCACAGCAGGAAGAAACGACCTTTCCTATTGATAAGGACACTCAGCTCATTAATTATCAGGATGTAGTTCAACAGGCTGGAACCGCGGATGAACTTTACATAAGAGCGATAGAATGGATGAACACCTATTATAAAAATCCTGCCGATGTTTCCAGGGTTCGCGACCGCGAAAATGGTGTTCTTGAAATTGCGCACCGCCTTGAGATATATAATGAAGCAGATGGCGCCCGTTTGATAGCCGAAATTATACGTTACAACCTTAAGCTGGAGTTCAAACCCGGCCGTTATCGCTACACCATCACCAATTTTGAGCGCAAACAAACCTCAAAATATCCGGTTGAACGCTGGCTGGACCCAAACGACAAAACCTATTCACCAAAATTCGGGGGTTACCTCCAGCAGATGGATACCCAGATTAAGGAGTTGATTGCCAGTTTAAAGGAAGGAATGGAGCCTCCGGTAGTTAAGGTGGAAGAAAAATGGTAAATCAGACTTCATCAGCGATTCACCCGGGTGCGTAAACTGCCCGTGTAATCTATCTCTCCCTTTGATTTTATAAAATTGATTAATGCCTCGGCAGTAATCATATACAAAGAAGTGCCGGGGTCTTTATGATCAAATGTATAGCTGCTGGCTATGTAGCTGCTTACGCCAACATTGTATGTATTGTTTTCGTTTAGTGGTTTGCCGTCAGGCAAAGTCAGCTCCACAGATTTGCCCCTGTTCGATTCGTCGGTAACAATCGTATAATGTACGCCCGAAGGAATCAGGTCAATGGAGTTGCCGCGGTTGTAGGAGTTAAGCAATAGCGATCGTATTTCGTCCGGTGTCATTTGTATCAGGATAATCTCATTCCCGAATGGATCCAAACTGTAAATATCACTTACGGTAATGTCTCCCCGCTCAATTTTACCTATGCGGATGCCGCCCGTGTTCTGAAAGGCAATCTCTATGGGTTCTACTGCTGTCATGGCATCCGTCGTGAGATTTCCAAGTTCTTGTTTGCCTGAAATAACGGCTGTTGCTTTACCAATGGTTTGCTTAAGCTCCGGGTTGTCGTTAAATCCACTCAACAAGGAGTCAGCCGCTGCATTTCTGCCCTTATGACCGGACAAATCAGCTAAAATAGCTGACTTATGTACCACTTTATCATCCAAAACCTTTAAAGTGGTTACAGTGGCATACTTTAAACCGGCTCCGGCCTGGGTAATCAATACACCATTGTGCAAGGTGGGGTTTTTGATGAGTGTGTGTGAATGACCGCCGGCAATCCAGTCAATGTTTTGCCATGCATTTGCCAGTTCCACATCAGTTTCTAAACCCAAATGAGTGAGCGCAATAAGAACACCGCAACTGTCAAGCTCTTTTTTAAGGGTGGGCACGTATTCCAGGGGAGGTGTAAACTTTAACCCGGTTAGTTTTGATGGATGTGTATCCGGTATGCCTTTCTCGTTGACCTGAACCATACTGAAGATACATAGTTTTGTGTCATCAATATAAAAAATCCCGTAAGGTTTAAACTCAGGCAAAGCATCATTTTCCACAACAATATTGGCTGCCATTAATGGAAAATCAGCCTGACTCAGGCGTTTCTTCAGGGTTTCCTGTCCATAATCAAATTCATGGTTGCCTATTGCTCCATAATTAAAGCCGGCCATATTCATCAGCTCTATAATAGGATACCCTTTATCAGGATATTGGTCTACCACCGGATTCCCTGTAAAGTTATCCCCGGCCGAAAGCACCAGCACATGCTCATTACGGCTCCTGATGCTGTCAAGCCATGATATAAAACCAGGAAAATTATCAATACGCGCATGCATGTCATTTACCGAAACTATGGTAAGTGTTAAAGTATCCGGGGGTTGATAAGCTAATGCACCATACGGCCAATAAGCGGCTAAAATAAAAACGATGATAAAAAGTTTTCTCATTTCAGTTTATTTATAAGTTTTAAGCATGAGCACAAGTTCGCTGTTTTCATTTAACGCTCCTTCATGCTCCAATTCATTCCCGTATTTATCCTGAACCAGGAAACTGCCTTCTTCAAAAATGAGGCCGCAGTGACCCTGATATCGCGCGATGGCATCTTTCACTTTTCCGCCCCGGTGTATACGCAATGGAATGCTATTGACAACTATCCTCATGATTCAA
>JAQVEI010000106.1 GCA_028697695.1 Lentimicrobiaceae bacterium | reverse complement strand
GGCTGATTGATGTTGGCACCAATCCGGATGCCAAACCCGATGTAATGTATCAGTTCGGGTTGCTGGGATCGCTAACCGCCAAAAGTGTATACAACATCAAGCACCCCAGGGTAGGATTGCTTAATATCGGACACGAAGAAGGCAAAGGCAACCTGCTTGCCCAGGCCAGCTTCCACCTGATGAAATCCTCCAAAGATTTTAACTTTATCGGCAATCTCGAAAGCCGTGACCTGTTCAGAAACAAGGCAGATGTTATCGTTTGCGATGGATTTACCGGCAATATCTTACTTAAAAATATTGAAGGATTGTATCGCATGATGTCAAAGCGTGGCTTAAGAGACGACTATTTTGACAGATTCAATTATGAGAATTATGGTGGAACACCAATTCTGGGCATAAACGGAACAGTTATCGTTGGCCATGGAATTTCAAATGATGTAGCCATCAAAAACATGATATTTTTGGCCAGAGATGTTTATCAGGCTAAGCTTGCCAGCAAAATTAAGCGTGCACTTAGCAAGGTAAGTATAGTGGTAAGAGATTAATATTTTTTACAATGTCAGAGATTAAAGCTGCAATAACCGGAGTAGCGGGATATGTTCCCGATTACGTGCTTACCAACGAAGAACTCAGCACCATGATAGATACCACCGATGAGTGGATCATGACGCGGATTGGAATAAAAGAAAGACGCATATTGAAGGGTGAGGGTAAAGCCACTTCCGATATGGGAGCAGAAGCGGTGAAACGATTGCTCGAAAAAACAAATACCGATCCTGCTGAAGTGGATATGATCATTTGTGGAGTGGTTACTCCCGATATGCTGTTCCCGGCTACGGCCAATATAATTGCCGACAAATTGAATATTCGGGGTGCCTTTGGTTATGACCTTAACGCGGGATGCTCCAGCTTTTTGTATGCATTGGTTTCAGCTTCCAAGTATGTTGAAAGTGGAAGTCACAAGAAAGTTATTGTTGTGGGTGCCGACAAAATGTCGTCAATTGTAGATTATACCGACAGGGCTACCTGCCCTATTTTTGGAGATGGTGCGGCGGCAGTACTGCTGGAGCCAAATACAGAAGGACTGGGCGTTACAGATTCCATTTTAAAAAGTGACGGCGCAGGACGGATACACCTCCACCAAAAAGCCGGTGGCTCATTGAAACCACCCACGCATCAAACCATTGATGCCCGCGAACATTACATTTATCAGGAAGGCCAGCCGGTTTTTAAATGGGCGGTATCCAAAATGGCCGATGTATCCGTTGAGATGATGCATCGTCATGGCATTACATCTGAAACTCTGGCATGGCTGGTACCCCATCAGGCCAACATGCGGATTATAGAAGCTACGGCCCATAGAATGGGCATACGCAAAGAACAGGTAATGATCAACATTCAACGTTACGGCAACACCACTTCAGCGACACTGCCCCTATGCCTGTGGGAATGGGAGTCGCAGCTTAAAAAAGGTGACAATATCATCCTCTCTGCATTTGGTGCCGGGTTTACCTGGGGGGCTGTCTACCTGAAATGGGCCTATGACGGTAAGAAACCTGAAACTGACCGCTAAGTAAACCCGCTTTAAGTTCATGCCAACGGTTGGCAAAGGAAGGCATACCACATCATTTCTACAAACCTGTTTGTAACAATCTTTTTTTAGCGTTGAAAGTAGCCCCTTTATCTGTAAATTTGCATTTCCGGATGAGGGTTTAATGCATTTATTTTCAGTGAATCTTACTTCCTTTTATAAAATAAAAAGATACGCATTTCCGGAATTGGATATTGAATTGGCACACCATAGTTAATGAATCTGCCCTATGGCAAATAAATCGCTGGCTTCACGTAAACAGAATGTTATCGCTATTTTTGTAGTGGTTGGTTTCATTTATCTGGTGCGGTTGTTTTATCTTCAAATCATCGACGATAGCTACGAGCTTTCTGCCAACAACAATGTTTTACGACACATCATACAATATCCTGCACGGGGCCTTATTTATGACCGCAACGGCAAGTTATTGGTTTATAATGAAGCCGTTTACGATCTGATGGTTCTGCCACATCAGGTTAGAGATATTGATACGCTTGAATTCTGCCGCCTGCTCGAAATTACTCCCGAAGGCTTCAGGCAACGCCTTATAAAAGCCAGGAACTACAGTTTATATAAACCCAGTTTATTCGAGAAGCAATTGTCGAAAGAAACCTATGGTTATCTGGAGGAAAAGATGTACCGTTTTCGTGGCTTTTTTGTTCAATCCCGCACATTACGGAAATATCCCTCCCCTATCGGGGCACACCTTTTTGGCTACGTGGGTGAAGTAAATCAAACAATCATTGATAAAAACCCGTATTATAAATCCGGAGATTATATTGGTATAAGCGGCATTGAAAAAACCTATGAAGAAGTCTTGCGGGGTAAAAAGGGAAAGAAAATTAAAATGGTGGACGTCCACAACCGGGAAGTAGGCAGTTTTCAGGATGGTATCTACGATACGGTTGCGGAGATGGGTAAAGATTTATACCTGACCATAGACGCCGATTTGCAGGAATATGGCGAGCGTCTGATGCAAGGGAAAATGGGTAGTATTGTGGCCATTGAACCGGCTACCGGAGAAATACTTACGTTTCTTTCCAGTCCGGCCTACGATCCTAACCTACTGGTAGGCCGGGTAAGGGGCAAAAACTTTGGGTCGCTGGTAAAAGACCCGGTAAAGCCATTGCTCAACCGGGCGTTGATGGGTCAATATCCACCGGGATCAACCTTTAAAATGGTGAATGACCTGATAGGCTTAAAGGAGGGCGTGTTAACCACTTCTACGCTGTATTCTTGTCAGGGCCCGGGTTCATCGCCCATTCGATGCACCCACAACCATCAGTCGCCTCTGAACGTCTATACCGCCATACAGCAATCGTGTAACCCTTTCCACTGGCTGGTTTACCGCAGTATTTTAAACAATCCCCGCCACAAGGGCACACGTGAAAATTATGTAATTTGGCGCGATTACGTAATGCAAATGGGCTTTGGACACAAGCTGGGTGCCGATACCGATTCAGAACTGCCGGGCAATCTGCCACCGGCCGAAACTTATGATGCTATCTATGGCAAAGGACGCTGGTCAGCCATGACCATTCGCTCGCTGTCGATTGGGCAGGGAGAAATTCTGGTCACACCATTGCAATTGGCCAATTATGGCGCGCTACTGGCCAACAGGGGGCATTATATTGTTCCACATGTAGTAAAACAAATTGGCGACATACCAACCGGTGAAAACAGATTTAAAAAGGTAACCGGCGAAATTTCGCCCGCCAGCTACGAAATTATCGTTGAAGGCATGCGACAAGTAGCCACACTGGGTACTGCCCGCTGGTTCCAGATTAAGGATATTACCATGTGTGGGAAAACCGGAACTGCCGAAAATCCACATGGGAAAGACCACAGCCTCTTTATGGCCTTTGCCCCGGCCGACAACCCGGTTATTGCCATTGCAGTAGTGGTCGAAAATGCAGGATTCGGCTCTACATGGGCCTTGCCTATTGCCTCACTTATGATTGAAAAATACATCAATGGAGAAGTGAGCCGTAAGCAGATTGAAGAAGATATGATGAATAAAAGACTTTTTTAAATAAGTGAGCGAAAGAAACAATATATTCAATGAGATCGACTGGAAACTTGTTGTCCTTTACCTGTTGCTGGTGCTTATGGGCTGGATTAACATATATGCAGCCGTATATAACGAAGATCACCGGAGCATTATTGACCTAAGCCAAAGTTATGGCAGGCAGATGATCTGGATAATTACTTCCTTATTTCTTGGCCTGGTGGTGTTGCTTACCGATGCCCGGTTCTTTAGTACTTTTGCTTATCTTATTTATGGCTTTGTTATCGTGTTGCTATTGGCGGTATTGGCATTTGGAACCGAGATTTCGGGTTCGAAGTCATGGTTTCAGATTGGAAGTTTTGCCATTCAACCTGCCGAATTTGGTAAATTTGCCACCAATCTTGCTCTTGCCCGGTTTTTTAGCGGACAACAGCTGAATATAAAATCTTTCCGCACCCGTTTTATTCCGTTACTGATAATCGGACTACCTGCCCTGCTTATACAGCTGCAAAATGATACCGGATCAGCTTTGGTCTATTCAGCATTTTTACTGGTGCTCTACCGCATGGGACTTTCGGGCAACTTTCTGCTGGCCGGGGTTATGTTTGTAGTTTTGGCGCTTTCCACTTTAATGGTTGGTTATTTGTACGTAATACCGGTGCTTGTAGTACTTGCCGGCCTGCTGTTGTTTTTCATCAGGCGAAACCGGCGAAACATTATCAATCTGTTAGCTTTGTTGATGTTGGGTATTGGCTTCATTTATTCTGTGGACTATGTAGTGGATAACTTTTTGGGCGCGCATCAAAAAACGCGGATTCACGTGCTGTTGGGTAAAGAATTGGATTTAAAAGGTGCCGGTTATAATGTAAACCAGTCAAAAATCGCCATTGGATCGGGAGGCTTTGGTGGTAAAGGTTTTTTAAATGGCACCCAGACAAAGTACAATTTTGTACCTGAGCAAAGCACGGATTTTATTTTCTGCACCGTGGGTGAAGAGTGGGGATTTATTGGTTCAACCGTGGTTATCGTGTTGTTTATTTTGCTCCTTAGCCGAATAGTGATGGTGGCGGAACGACAACGCTCCGATTTTGGCAAAATATACGGCTATGGTGTTGCCTCTATTCTATTTTTTCATTTCGCTGTAAATATAGGTATGACCATTGGCCTGATGCCGGTTATAGGCATACCTTTGCCGTTTTTCAGTTATGGTGGCTCGTCGCTTTGGTCTTTTACCATACTGTTGTTCATTTTTATTAAGCAGGACATCCGTCGCAATGCAATACTCTGAAATGAATTTCTCCAAACTATGACAGCAGAGAATGAACTTACGGTTTTACAGGCAGATAATCTGAGTATATCTTTTGCGGATGAGCAACAATGGCACCGGGTAGTGAACAAAGTATCCTTTCGGGTGGAACGCGGGCAGGTACTTGGTATAGTTGGAGAAAGCGGCTCGGGGAAGTCAGTAACTTCACTTGCAGTAATGCGGTTGTTGCCCGGTAAAGGCTGCCGGATAGATGAGGGGAACATAATTTTCACACCAAATAACAAACAGGCGCTTCATTTACTTCGTCAATCTGAAAAGCAGATGAGCCGGATAAGGGGAGGCAGGATTGCCATGATTTTTCAGGAACCCATGACCTCGCTTAATCCTGTGATGCGCTGTGGCCGCCAGATAACCGAGAGCCTCCACCAACACGGGGGTTATTCTGGCAAACAGGCCAAAGAGAAGGTATTGGAGCTTTTTTCAGAGGTTAAATTGCCCAATCCCGAAAGGGTATTCCGGGCGTATCCTCATCAACTGTCGGGCGGACAGAAACAGCGCGTAATGATCGCTATGGCGCTGGCCGGAAACCCCGAAGTGCTGATAGCAGACGAACCCACCACAGCCCTGGACGTTACCGTGCAAAAAACGATACTGCAGCTCCTTAAATCCTTGCAGCAAAAATACCGGATGAGCCTCATATTCATCAGTCATGATTTGGGTGTGGTGTCTGAAATTGCCGATTCAGTTATTGTAATGAAAGCAGGTGAAATTGTTGAACAGGGCTCAACCAAAGATATTTTTAACCATCCGCAGCATCCATATACCCAAGGATTATTGGCCTGCCGTCCGCCTCTTGACAGCAGGCCTGTAGTTTTGCCGGTTGTTAGTGCATTTACAGGCGGTCGTTCACCAGATGTAGAGCTCATTTCAAACGTCGGGCGTTCGCGTACCCACAAAACTTTGTACAGCCAGCCCCCCTTGCTGCGTGTAGAAAACCTTTCGGTAGAATACAAAAGTCAAACGGGGTTTTTCAGTAGAAAAAAAGCTACTGCATTTAAGGCGGTAAACCAGGTAAATCTGGAAGTTTACAAAGGCGAAACACTGGGGCTGGTGGGAGAATCGGGCTGTGGCAAGACGACCCTTGGACGGGCCATTTTGCAGCTCACTCCCGTGTCGGCTGGTCACATCTGGTTTGATGGCATTGAAGTGAATGCCTTGTCAACGAACGAAATGAAAAATATGCGAAAACGCTTTCAGATTATTTTTCAGGACCCTTACTCTTCACTCAACCCGCGAATAACGGCAGGAGAGAGTATTCTGGAACCGCTGATAATACATAAAATGGGCAGCAACTCGTTGATGCGCCGGAATAAAATGCTTGAATTATTTGAACAAGTAGGGCTTCAACCTGACCACCATCAACGCTATCCTCATCAATTTTCAGGTGGACAGCGACAGCGTATTTGCATTGCACGCGCTTTGGCAGTAAATCCGGAGTTCATCATTTGCGATGAATCCGTTTCGGCACTGGATGTGTCAGTACAGGCTCAGGTTTTAAACCTGCTCAATGAATTGAAAAGATCTTTAAATTTTACCTATATCTTCATTTCTCACGATCTGTCGGTGGTCAGGTACATGTCAGACCGGATTGCGGTGATGAAAAGCGGAGAAATTATTGAATCAGGGGAAGCCGACAGTCTGTTTAATCATCCTTCACAGCCATACACACATCAGCTTATCGAAGCCATACCGGGTCGTGGGCTTAATCAAATACCGCCAGCACTTCGGCCGGACTAAAGGGTTTGGATATGTATCCATCCATGCCCACAGCATAGCAACGTTCACTTTCATCCTGCAAGGTGCTGGCCGTCATGGCAAAAATCTTCACTTTTTTGGCGCGATTTTCTGATTGCTCAATTTCCCGTATTTGCATGGTAGCCTCAAAGCCATCCATGCCAGGCATGTGTAGATCCATCAAAACCAAATCATAGCTCTGCGTCCTGAATTTTTCAACTGCAACCAGTCCATTGTCAGCAATATCAATATGCTGGCTGTATTTTTTCAGCAACAATAAAGCCACTTTTTGATTGATGGTGTTGTCTTCGGCAATCAATATTTTTTTTGATAATGTTTCCATGGTAGAACCAATATTGTCGTTCAGTAAATAGTGATATATTTAAAAAAATATCATCTATCACAATTATTGATGTCATTTCCTGTCAAAAGTAACTCCGAAACATAAAAATAACTTTTTCCGATAAAAAATTGTTAGTGAGAGAGATCAACCACCAACAAATCCGTTTCCCCATACCAGGACATGCTCTTACTTTCAGCCCGGAAGTAAGGATTTTCCCTGGCAAAGATCAAATCATAAATCCTTTTAATTTTTGCAAAACATCTATTTCCTAACGACTTCTAAGCATTAAGTTTAATTTTTAATATCACTTTTATTTCTCAAAAACTTTTTTATATTTGCTGTTGCAGATTTATCTTTTATTATACATCTTTGAAAAATAAGATCATGCTTCGCTTCTAAAAATATATACTGAAAAAATCCTTTAACTCAGTCAATAAAT
>JAQVEI010000105.1 GCA_028697695.1 Lentimicrobiaceae bacterium | reverse complement strand
GGTAAGTTTGACTTTCTTTTTCTTATCGTTGATTTGTAATGGGAGCAATTGAGCCCTGGCTTCAAGAAAACCTTCAGTTTGATAAATGCGAATCAGGCGCTCCATATCCATATCTATCATCTCTTTGTGGTAGAGATAGGGTTCCTTTTTTGTAAGCACCTTTTCCACCCACGATACCTCCTTCAATGCCATGCGTTCAATCAAAAAATCCTTATCCAATGTTTTGTTTCCCTTAAACTTCACCTTACGCACTTCGTAATTTTCTTGGGCTGCAAGATTAAAACTGCCCAATAAAAACATCAAAATAATAAATAAACGCAGGTTGTGAGTCATAGGTAGAGGGTTATGCTATTATAAATATCGGGAGCTTAATTTTGTTCATAATTGATAACGGAATGCACCAATAACGTGCCATCAGAACTTTAGAGGGAAACTTTAGTGTTTACATATAGGTAACGTGAATATTTTTCTACACATTCGCTTAAATTGTGTGGTTAGAATAGTCGCAGATTGTGGAGACAGATGTTTATAAAGGATGTTTCATGATGTGGCACAAAATTTAGTACCTTTAAGGTACATTCAATCAATATTTATTTTATGAAGACACCAAAAACTCTCCGTTATGCTGCAGTTTTATTTATTCTGGGTATTGTAATAATTACTATGATATTGGCGCGTAGCGTATTTGTACCAGTAGCACTCAGCTTCTTTTTTGCTTACTTGCTTTACCCGGTTGCCTGGCAACTGGAAAAAAGAGGCGTACATCGTGGTATTTCTATTTTCATCGTCATACTGACTGCTATACTGGTACTGGGTGGCATTGGGTTGTATGCAGGTATAAAGATATCCAACGCCAACATTGATTATGCTGCCATTCAGGAGCAAATTATTACCAAATTTGAAAGCATGCAAAAAGTGCTTGAGAAGAAACTGGGTTTGAACAGCAGTGCAATGGACGATGCAGTAAACAGGGCTGTCAATGCAATAGGTTCGTCGTGGGAATCCAGTGTAGGCATGTTTTTTTCACGAACCACCTCCACCCTTTTCCAGTTATTCCTGTTGCCCGTATTCACTTTTTTTATCATGTTTTACCGAACCAAAACGGCGTATTTTATCTTTAAAATTGTAGGTCGGAAAAACAAACTGGTTACTTTAAACATTTTAAGAGAAATTTCAAAAGTTACCGGCAAATACCTGGGTGGTATATTGCTGGTCGTATTTATACTGTCCATATTAAACTCTATCGGGCTTTTAATCATCGGTGTGCCAAATGCCATACTATTCGGTATTTTGGCTGCCCTGTTAAATCTGATTCCATATTTTGGCACCTTGCTGGGTGGAGCAATACCAGTTTTATATGTCTTCTTTTCTGTGTCCGACCCCTTTTCCATGGTATTTAAAATCGTAATATTGTTTATCATCATTCAATTTACCGAAAACAACCTTCTTACCCCCAACATTGTTGGTAATAATATTAAGCTTAACCCATTTGCCATAATTTTGGGATTGCTGATAGCGAATTTAATCTGGGGAATAGCCGGAATGTTGATTGTTGTGCCGGTAATGGCAATTTTAAAAATCATTATGCGTAATATTCCGGAACTTAAACCCTATGCCTATATGCTTAGTGACCGTGGGACAGAGAAATATTCGTTTGATTTTTCTAAAATAAAAACCAAATTTTTAAAACTATTTCAAAAATGAAGAGACTACTGCCTGAAAAATTGAAGCAATGGGCTGTTGATACCGGAAAGATATGGAAAGACACGGCATTGAATTTTACTTCTTCCAATCCTTTTCAACTGGCCGGTTATACCGCGTATATTGCAACTTTTTCCATTGCCCCCATCCTGATTTTAATAATTGCAGTTTTTGGATATATTATTGGCGATGAAATAATCAGGTATAAGCTCTTTAATGAATTGGATGTACTTATCGGACATGATAGTGTAGATTTACTGGAACGGGCTATTGACAATTACGAAATTTCAGAGAAGAAAGGTATAGGCACCGTGGTGGGCATTGCATTGTTTCTGGTGTCAGCTACGACTTTGTTTGGTATCATTCAAAATTCCATCAACGAAATATGGCGTATAAAAGTAAAAAGCAATCTAAGAATGAGCATCATCAAGTTGTTGAAAGACCGGATAATGTCTTTCGGTGTGATACTATCGCTTGGGTTTTTACTGCTTATCTCACTGGTGGTGGATGCATCCATTGCTTTTTTAAAGGATATACTTGTTATGTATCTTTCGCCTGACTTTCTCTTCATTGCCCAGATATTAAACCTGATTATTTCCCTGGGTATCATCGCTGTAATATTTACTTTAATTTATCGCTACTTACCCGATGTTAAGGTTTATTGGAGTGCAGCATGGTTCGCAGGAATTTTTACGGCTATCCTGTTTTCGGTGGGCAAAATTGCTATCGGATTAATTATCGGAGGCAATAAGATGGGGGCAGTATATGGAGCAGTGAGTGCATTTATCGCTATACTGGGATGGATTTATTATGCATCACTCATCTTTTATCTTGGTGTGGAGCTAAGCCGCCGCTACTCCTTATACTACAATCACGATAACACACCCCGCAACTATGCTGTTCCATTTAAGGTAACTACCCTGGAAGATGAGGGCGGCCCCGATCAGAAAGAAAAGGTTAAGGACTAAAAAGCAGGAGTACCTGTCCGGTTTACATCACGCAGAATTTCGATTAAGCATAATGAAGCATACCCATTTCAGCGGCTCACTCAATTATGTTCACTTCGGGATGGAGCATCACATTAAATTTTTTTAAAACCTCATCTTTAACAAGCTTCGCTATAGCGAGAATATCGTTGCCGCTGGCATTGCCATAATTAACGAGCACCAGCGCCTGTTTTTGGTGAACGCCGGCATCTCCTTTGCGGAATCCTTTTAAGCCACACTGCTCAATAAGCCATCCTGCTGCAATTTTTACCCCATTTCCGGCGGGATACACCGGAAGTTGAGGATACCGGGCTTTAAGTTCCTCAGCATGTTCAGAGTTTATCACCGGGTTTTTAAAAAAACTGCCCGCATTTCCAAGCTCTTCGGGGTCTGGCAGTTTACTGCGACGGATGGCGCTAACACACAGGGCTATATTTTTGACCGAAGGGTTCAGGTTCATGCGCTGCAGCTCCGAGGTTATGGCACCATAGGATGTGTTTAATACCGGATGCTTATGCAACTTAAAAACCACCGCCAGAATCAGATAACGCCCTTTAAGCTCATTTTTAAATACACTATCCCGGTAACCGAAAGCACAATCCGAAGCAAAAAACTCCCTGAAAGCTCCGGTGCGTAAACATATGGCTTCCAGTTTATAAAAAGTGTCCTTTACCTCAACACCATATGCACCTATATTTTGTATGGGACTGGTTCCCACATTTCCTGGTATCAAACTTAAATTTTCGAGACCGCCATAATGGTTATTAACACAGAATTGAACAAAATGATCCCAGTTTTCGCCTGCCATCCCCCGCACATACACCTCTTCATCGTCCTGATGCACTATGTTTATGCCACGCAAAGATATTTTGATGATCAATCCATCATAATCCTGAACAAACAACACATTACTGCCTCCACCCAGAAACATAACGGGACCCGAATAAGTGTTAATAAGGGTGAGCATTGCCGGAAGTTCTTCTTCGGCAGTAATTTCAACAAAATCCCTGGCAATAACATTTATTCCAAAGGTGTTCAAATGTTTTAATGCTATGTTGTGCTGCAGCTTGAGTGATGTGGCTTTATTCATTGGACAAAATTACGGAGAAGTTGAAGATATTTAAATATTAAATGGAATAAAGTAAGCGCACTGTTGTATTCAGAATTTAATTTCCGGTATCTTTAATTTGCACAATGCAATACGATGTACGCATCTACCCAATGCAGAGTGGATTCACGGTATTGCTACCTAATCAAAAATCAGGTACTTTTGCAGCACTGTTGTTATACAATCTATTTTGTTTGAAAAGCGTCATTGTATCCGTAACCAACGATTTAAGCACTGATCAGCGTGTTGATAAGGTTTGTCGCACACTAACCGGCATGGGATTTCAGGTAATGCTGGTTGGCCGATGGTTGCCACATTGTATGCCCTTGAACAACCGGCCTTATGTCACCCACCGCATGCGGTTGCTTTTCAGAAAAGGGCCCCTGTTTTATGCTGAATACAACTTAAGATTGTTGCTTTTTCTCTTATATACCAAATGCCGGTTACTGGTATCCAACGACCTTGATACTCTGCCTGCCAATTTTATGGCACATCTGTTAAAGTCAGTTCCATTGGTTTATGATTCACATGAATTTTATACTGAGACTCCGGAATTGGTGAACCGTCCTTTGGTAAAAGGCATTTGGGAACGTATTGAAAAGTTTATATTTCCCAGACTTAACGACATTATCACGGTGAATGAATCCATAGCCGGTTTATATTTAAAGAAATACAACAAACCGCTGTATGTGGTGCGTAACATTCCATCTGCTGTCGGACTTGTGCCCAAATTATCACGCGACGAATTACAACTGCCTGCTGATAAGAGAATTATTATCCTTCAGGGTGCCGGCCTCAATATACAACGCGGAGCCGAGGAAGCCATAGAAGCCATGCAGTATCTCCACCATACGGTTTTGCTCATCATAGGCTCGGGAGATGTGATTGAAACCCTTAAAACAATGGCTACACACCCTGAGATATCCGGCAAAGTGCTTTTTCGGGACAAGATGCCCTACCTGCGTTTGATGGCTCATACCCAACATGCCGATTTGGGATTGACCCTCGACAAGGATACAAACCTGAATTACCGCTTCAGTTTGCCGAATAAGCTCTTTGACTATATCCATGCCGGGGTTCCTGTGCTTGCTTCCAACCTTCCGGAAATTGCACGGATAATAAATCACTATCATATTGGTAGAATTACCGACAGCCATGAACCGAAAAAGCTGGCCGTACTGATGGAAGAAATGCTAACGGATGAGCCCTCACGGATAAAATGGAAAGAAGGACTGGCCCGGGCAGCCCGTGAGCTAACCTGGGAAAATGAAGAAAAAGTTTTACACACGATTTATGGTAAATATGCCTGAGCGACACTTACATATTGTAGCATTCGACATACCTTATCCTCCCAATTATGGTGGAGTAATCGATGTATTTTACAAGCTGAAAGCCCTGCATAAAAAAGGAATAAGCATCCACCTGCACTGTTTTGAATATCCGGGTCGCGACCCTGCTCCCGAATT
The DNA here is from genome assembly GCA_028697695.1 of Lentimicrobiaceae bacterium. Classification (GTDB taxonomy): domain Bacteria; phylum Bacteroidota; class Bacteroidia; order Bacteroidales; family Lentimicrobiaceae; genus Lentimicrobium. The sequence goes on along the minus strand of JAQVEI010000105.1, from coordinate 2,238 downwards.
GGAAGCATACTGCACTGAAGTAAGATACTATCCCCGCCTAACGGGTTTAAAATCCACCTTTAGCTTCATTCCTTACATTGTTAAGAGCCGTCGCTCATCTGCCCTAATCCGTCGCTTACTTCAGGATGATTATCCCATAATGTTCGAGGGGCTTCATTCTTGTTATTATTTAAATGATTCCCGTTTAAAGGGACGTATGCTCATCTATCGCGAAAGCAATATTGAGCATCAATACTATATGAATCTTTACAAGGCCGAACACCGGCTTTTCAAAAAGATTTACTTTTTGATTGAAAGCATGAAACTTTACCTGTTTCAGGAGCTACGTCTTAAGCATGCAAAGCTAATGCTGGTTGTTTCACGTGATGATGCCGCTTATCTTCGTTCCAGATTTCCAACACACAACAACATACACTATCTGCCCAGTTTTCATGCAAACGAGGAGGTAAGCATAGAGCCCGGAACCGGAAGTTTTATACTCTACCACGGAAATATTGAAGTACCTGAAAATGAGCGTGCCGCGGCATTTTTAATCAATAAAATATTTGCGCATACCGATTATCCTTTCATCATTGCCGGTATGAATCCGCCCCGACGCATTTTAGAGATGGCTGGAAACAGTCCCAATATCCGCGTGATAGCCAACCCGGACGATGAAACCCTTTTTTCGCTTATCCGCGATGCTCAAATTAATATCCTGATCACTTTTCAGGCAACCGGGTTAAAGTTAAAATTACTGAATACCCTATACAATGGTAGGCATTGCCTGGTAAATACGCCCATGCTTGCCGGCACCGGACTTGAAAACCTATGCACGGTGGCCGACAATGAAAAAGAAATTGCTGCAATGGTAGGAAAATTGCTCCATGCTCCCCTTGATGAAAACATCAGAGCACTGAGGGCCAAAGTGCTGGATGAGCATTTTTCAAATATTGTCAACGCGGAGAAACTCATCACTTTGGTGTTCGGCAGTTAGCACCTTTCCACCCTCACATTTAACGATGCGGGAGGGGAATTTTTCGATAAGTGCATAATTATGGGTAGCCATAAGTACAGCCCTTCCTGCCTGGCTTATATTAAAAAGTAATGACATAATGCCCTCGGAGGTTTCCGGGTCCAGATTGCCCGTGGGTTCATCTGCGAGTATGAGTTCAGGATCATTGAGAAGGGCGCGGGCTATGGCCACCCGCTGCTGCTCGCCCCCCGAAAGCTGATGCGGCATTTTGAATCCCTTGGTTCCCAGTCCTACTTTTTCGAGTACATCCCGTATTCGTTCGTTAATCGCGTTTTTATCCTCCCATCCCGTGGCCTTAAGCACAAAAAGCAAATTGTTGTGCACGCTCCGGTCACTTAACAACTGAAAATCCTGAAATACAATGCCCAATTTTCTTCTGAGAAAAGGAATATCCCGGCGGCGGATATTTTTAATATCGTACCCAACCACTTCGGCTTCACCTTCCACGACGGGCAATTCAGCATAAAGCGTTTTAAGCAGACTACTTTTGCCGGTACCGGTTTTTCCAATTAAATAAACAAACTCCCCCTTATTGATCTGCAGATTGACGGAAGAAAGAATAAGGATATTGCGCTGATATATATTCAGGTTCTCTAAAAAAATTGTTCTCGTATTTTGCATGACTTCTTTTGGAATTTTGGGTGTAAAGATAACAAAGTAAGCCTGAATTTATGCTTTGCAGGCAAACAGAAAGGTAGTGGCAGAAACAAAGCAATGGTTTCACTTCTGATTTTTTATGCTTTTAAATACCGGTTTATCATTTCTATTACCTTTTTGGTATTTAGCGGTTTGCTTAGGTAATCGTCACATCCTGCCGACAGTGCCTTTTCCCTGTCTTCTGAAAACGCAAAAGCTGTAAGCGCGATTATTGGCAATGATGGTCTGAAAGTTTTAATAATCCGGGTAGCTTCGAAGCCATCCATTACCGGCATTTTCATGTCCATCAATACCAGGTCTATATCCTGATTATTGCGGCACATATCCACGGCTTCGCTACTTTCTTTCGCGTGCAGTAAATTTAAGTTTTTGCCCGCTAGCAGTTTTGTCAGAAACAGAAAGCTTACTTCATCATCTTCTGCAACAAGTATTAGAAACCGCTGCTCATCGGGTAGTTTTTTATATGCATAGCTGTTATTAACGGAAGTAGTGGTTTCAGCCAATGCCACATCAACGACAAATTCAAAACGCGTGCCTTTACCGGGTTCTGATTTAAAATCAATGCT
>JAQVEI010000001.1 GCA_028697695.1 Lentimicrobiaceae bacterium | reverse complement strand
TATGGGTGTGCTCTTTAAGTGCTTCCATGTGCATCTCCTTTTCCGGAACTTCATACAGCTCTTGAATGAGATGACGTGCTTTTTTAAAGTTGGCATAACGTGTATTTCCGGAAGCAAAAAAGGTGGTCACATGTTGAATGGTATCATAATAGTGGTCATCTTCAACGTGAATCATCAGTTTTTTAATTTCACCGGCCAGGTGTTGTATAAGAGCATTTATTGCTTTTTGAGGATTTTCGCGGTAAAGCGGATAATATTGAGCAACATTTATGGCAGGGCCGTAAATCAATAATAGATCAGTGCCTGCCTCTGAGTAGCTGGTGTAATCTATTCCGGTAGGTACGATAAAGATGTCAGCTTCATAATTTTGTGCTTCGGCTGCCTGGAAAGCTATACGACAAATTCCTTTTTTCAGTTGCTGTAATTTCTTAATGGGGCTATGTGTTCCTTCGGGGAGCAGGGCAATGGGCATACCTTTCTTTAACAGCCGGGCAGTAGCCTGAAATACTTCATAATTTGCATTCATATTTTCCATACCATCCCGTGGCCGGAATATGGGCATGATTTTTAGAAAATGCAGCATATGAGCAATTGGTTTTTTTCTGAACATGTCGGCTCTTGCGAGAAAGGCAACCGGACGGCGTGCTGCAAAAAGCATGGCCAAAGCATCCATAAGTGCATTCTGATGGTTGGATGCGTAAATCAATTGTTCGCCTTTGGGTACCAGATGGCGATTTAAGACAATAAAACGGCGATAGAATAACCTGAAAAAAAAGCTTGCCACAATATATAGCAATCGATAACTAACTGAAGTGCCGGCGATATTTGGCGGCACTATGGAAGGCGGGCTTTTTTTAAAATGTTTGGTCATGTTCAGGCGTCAACAGGAATATTTTGTAATGGCTTAACACGTGCCCAAAATGAGGCGAGTGTAAGGCCGGATAAAATATGCCATATGCCCCACCAGGCTGCAATAAAAGCCATGCCGCCCATATTTATCTCCGGTGGAAAGATTTTTGGATTGAACAGCAATACCAAACCCAGCCCGGAATTTTGGATGCCTGTTTCAATGGAGATGGTACGGCGATCGATGCGCGGCAGTTTAAAAGCCGAGGCAGTCAGATATCCTGTAAGTAATGCCAGAGAGTTGTGCACCAATACTATAATTAATATCCAATTGATGTATTTAATAAAATAGCTATAATTATTGCGGAATGCCATGATAATGAAGGCGATAAAAATTAGGAGTGAAAACTGTTTTACCGGTTTAACAATGCGTTGGGTAAGGTTGGGCCATTGTCTGAAAAAAAAGATACCTGCCGCTACCGGTAAACCCAGCAACACGGTAACCGTTAAAAACATGTCGCCAATGTCGATATGTATAGGGCGCAGCAAAGGGGAGGTGGCTGAATAAAGTTTGCCCCAGAACGCAAAGTTAAATGGAGTCATAATTACAGCCAGCACTGTGCCCGCGGCCGTCATACTAACAGAAAGCGGCACGTTGGCTTTGGCTACGCTTGAAATATAATTGGATACATTCCCACCCGGGCAGGAAGCTACCAACAGCATTCCAAAAGCCACCGCAGGCGTAATGTATTTCCCGAATAATAGAACGGCTCCAAAGGTAACTGCCGGAAGCAGTATAAACTGGGAAAGCAGTCCAATTAAAATTTTTCGCGGGTTAAGCAATATATTTCTAAACTGTTCCCACCTGATTTCAAGTGCTACCCCAAACATGATAAATCCGATGGTTATGTTCATCAGATGAAGGCTGGCGGGGCTAAAGTTTAAACGGATGTGGTCCAGAAGCATTAAATCTTCATGCATACCTAATAGAGTGTTAATGAATAACAGGGCGTAAAACTACTAAAAAAACGATTAGTTTTTAATGCCATCCATGTGAAAAGGGAATTAATCCGTTTGGAGACAATCAGATTAATTCCCTTTGTATCAATCAATAATAGCAATCAGGGGCTGTGCCGTTCTACTTGGACATCTTTAGTTTCCAGCCATTATCGGTGTTTACCAGAGATGTATCCGACTCATCGGTACTACCGTCTCCATAAGTTATTTTCATCTTAACCTTAGCTGTTTTTCCGTCTTCACTTACTTCTTCGGATAAGATTTCTTTATTGCTGATTCCACCTTTTTCCTCGATTTCTTTGGCACCCTCTTTTAGAAAGGCTTTCATTTTTTCTTTTTCCTCGGCGGTGGCATTTTCTGCCCCTTCAAGCATACTTATAGCAGCATCATAATTGCCTTTCTCAACGTTTTCAGTAAATGCCATTGCAGCTTTCGAAGGTGAACTTTTTCCTCCGCCACAAGAGATTAATAATGTTCCAACCATCATCATGGTTAACAATCCAACTACGCTTAATTTTCTCATAATTTTTGATTTAAGGGTTTATAATTAAGGGTATATCTGTGTGATTAGACAGCCTTATTTTACCCGGACATATATTACATAGCCCTTTAATCCTGTGTAATGTTAATACCTGCTTTGAGCCAGGCTTTCCATACAAGCTCTGTACAATATAGTTTATCATCGGTTTTAAAATCCATAGCTCCATCAAAGGGAATTTTTTGCTTAAAGAATTCCAGAGCACTGTTGGCTGCTTTATGTTTTTTGGATGCGGAGGCATCGGTGAGGGTGACTACCGCTAATTTCCGTGCCTTACCCGGATCAAAAAAATCTTCGGGACTATCGCATCTCACCACCTCATTGCCGTGTTCATCAGGTTCACCAGGCACAGCATGTACAATAACCATTTCGCCATCTTTTTTGCACACTATGCCTACATGAGAAAAATCGGTGGAACGGTCATTGAGTAATACAAGTGTGCTTACCAGACTTTGGCCTTTCCTGAATACAATATCGCCTTCTGACAATGGGCATTCGGCAGGGTTATAACAACTGTGGGTATCCGAAATTTGAGTGTAATTTAAAGAAGCATGCAGTATCATCATGACAACAGTGGAGGCCATCAGCATAATTGCCGGTATCAGATATCTGCTATACAAATTGAGGTTTTTGACAATTGAAACATTTCAATTACTGTTATATATGACAAATATACATAATATGAATAAAAAGTCAAGCTTTTAATGAAAAAAGTTGCGAATAATGCAAAAAAATGTGGTTTAAAGCCATGCTTTCGATGCTATTCAGCAAGAATAATCACTTCATTTTGCTTTACTTTAAGTATACCGCCGGTAATCTTTACATACTGGGTATTTCTTTGCAGGTCAACGATACGAATGGTGCCCTCTTTCAGCGCAGCTATCATGGGTGCATGATTGTCGAGAATTTCAAATGACCCTGAAACACCCGGCAATTGCACCAAATGTACATTACCACTGTATAGAGTTTTCTCAGGAACAATAATATCAAGTTTCATAGCAGCAATTCAAATTATTGTGCACTGATTAGCTTTTTCCCTTTTTCGATGGCTTCTTCAATGGTACCCACCATGTTGAATGCCGCTTCAGGATATTGGTCGGTTTCTCCGTCAAGGATCATTCGGAATCCTTTGATGGTATCTTCAATGTTAACAAACACACCGGGGATTCCGGTAAATTGTGTGGCTACAAAAAATGGCTGGGAAAGGAACCGCTGTACTCGTCTGGCGCGCGATACCACGAGCTTATCTTCGTCGGATAGTTCATCCATTCCCAGAATGGCGATGATATCCTGCAATTCTTTATAGCGTTGCAAAATTTCTTTTACTCTTAATGCAATATTATAATGCTCTTCACCCACTATTTCGGGTGTAAGAATACGTGATGTAGATTCCAGTGGATCAACGGCAGGATATATTCCAAGTTCCGATATTTTACGGCTAAGCACGGTGTTGGCATCCAGGTGTGCAAATGTGGTAGCGGGAGCCGGGTCAGTGAGGTCGTCGGCCGGAACATACACTGCCTGCACCGAAGTAATGGAGCCGCGTTTGGTTGAGGTAATGCGTTCCTGCATGATGCCCATTTCGGAGGCCAGGGTGGGTTGATAGCCTACCGCTGATGGCATACGGCCCAGCAGTGCCGATACTTCGGAACCGGCCTGTGTAAACCGGAAAATGTTATCGACAAAGAAGAGTATATCGCGGCCACCGGTTTTTTCATCTCCATCGCGGAAATATTCGGCCATGGTTAACCCCGACAAAGCAACACGGGCACGTGCTCCGGGAGGTTCATTCATTTGACCGAAAACAAGTGTTGCCTGGCTTTTTGCTAACTCCTCCCGGTCAACTTTGGTAAGATCCCAGCCGCCGGCTTCCATGTCTTTTTGAAAAGCTTCGCCATAACGAATAACACCGGCCTCAATCATTTCGCGCAACAGGTCATTGCCTTCACGAGTACGCTCTCCAACGCCCGAAAATACCGACATACCTGAGTATTGCTTGGCAATATTATTGATTAACTCCATGATAATAACCGTTTTACCTACTCCGGCCCCCCCAAACAAACCGATTTTACCTCCTTTGGCGTAAGGCTCAATCAGATCAATAACCTTAATACCCGTATACAATACTTCTTTTTGAGTGGTTAGGTTTTCGAACTTTGGCGGATCGCGGTGTATGGCATACAAATCTTTTCCTTCCACAGGCCCCAATCCATCAATAGGTTTTCCAATTACGTTAAACAGTCGTCCTTTTACATCATCGCCGGTAGGCATCGAAATAGGGCGACCGGTATGCGTAACAGGCATTCCCCGGCTCAACCCATCAGTACTATCCATAGCAATGGTACGTATTGTGCTCTCACCAATATCCTGTTGGGATTCAAGGACGATAACCTGGCCGTCGGGTGCGGTAACTTCCAGTGCATCGTAAATGTTGGGCAGTTTGTATTGTTCATCAAAGGTTACATCGACCACCGGGCCAATAATCTGAGAGATTCTTCCCTGTATTTTTTCAGACATATCGCGACTGTATAATTTCTATCGGGAGCAAATTTAACAAACATTCCTTTGAAATGAATGCCCGGAAATAAAAAATATTGATTTCGGCCGTTTTGAGGAATTAATTTTTGACATTCCAATCCATAAACCGGGGCAGTATTGGTAAGTTTTTTGTATTTTGGCCGCCCGGCATTTAAAATGAGAATTAAAGGCCGGAAAATAGCGTTTTAAAAATTAATTTTAAGAATTATGCGACAAAAAATGTTCAGTTTAACGGGTTTGATGCTGATGATGTTTGCTCTTCCGGGCATGGCCTGTACCAATTTTATTGTTTCCAGGGGAGCGAGTGCTGATGGATCAACCATGATTACCTATGCTGCCGATTCCCATGTGCTTTATGGAGAATTGTATTTTCGTCCGGCTGCAGACTACCCGGAGGGTACGATGATTGATGTATATGAATGGGATACCGGCAAATGGCTGGGCAAAATTAAACAGGTAGCACATACTTATTCGGTAGTTGGCAACATGAATGAGCACCAGGTAGCCATTGGCGAAACCACCTTTGGCGGCTTGCCCGAACTGGTGGATACTACCGGTATTATTGATTATGGCAGCCTGATGTACCTCACTTTGCAGCGGGCCAAAACAGCCCGGGAAGCTATCGCAATTATGGGTGAACTGGTGGCTGAATATGGTTATTACAGCTCGGGGGAATCCTTTTCAATTGCTGATAAAAATGAAGTTTGGATACTCGAAATGATAGGTAAAGGTTCACCTGCTGTTGTTAAAGACAAGCGCAAACGCACCAAAACTGTTTACAATAAAGGCGCTGTTTGGGTAGCCCGCCGTATTCCTGATGGATATATTTCCGGCCACGCCAACCAGGCCCGCATCACTACTTTTCCGCTGAATGATCCCGAAAATTGTATTTATTCACCTGATGTTATTGGTTTTGCCCGCGAAAAGGGTTACTTCACCGGTGAGGATAAGGACTTTAGTTTTTCCGATACATATGCACCCCTTGACTTTGGGGCTGCCCGGTTTTGTGAGGCCAGAGTTTGGGCAGGATTCAACCAGGTTACCTCCGGGATGGAAAAATATATTGAGTATGCAAAAGGATACGACCTGACAAACCGCATGCCGCTATGGGTGAAACCCGATAAGAAACTTACCGTTCAGGATGTAATAGGCATGATGCGCGATTATTATCAGGGTACCGAACTGGACATGACCCAGGATATTGGAGCAGGGCCCTATCAAAGTATAGTTCGCTGGAGACCACTCACCTGGGAACTGGATGGTCAGCAATATTTTAACGAAAGAGCCATCTCAACCCAACAAACGGGCTTTTCTTTTGTAAGCCAGTCGCGCAATTGGCTGCCCGATCCGGTTGGTGGTATTTTGTGGTTTAGTGTTGATGATTCTTACTCTACCGTTTACGTGCCTATGTATTGCGGTATTACTGCTGTTCCCGAATCCTATGCCGTGGGAAACGGCGATTTGATGACCTTTAGTGAAGATGCAGCTTTCTGGGTGTTTAATCAGGTGTCCAATTTCGCCTATACCCGTTACCGGGATATGATAGTGGATATACAAAAAGTGCAATCGGCTCTGGAAAATAAATTTGTTTCTTATACTCCCATTGTGGATAAAGCGGCAACTGAATTGTATGCAACCGATCCTGCCAAAGCACGACAGTTTCTTACTGACTATTCGGTAAACCAGGGAAACAGCACCGTTAAACGCTGGAAAGAACTCTATCATGAGCTTTTCGTCAAATATCTGGATGGAAATATTAAGGAAAAAGATGGTAATAATCAGAATCCGAAAGTAAAATTCCCGGGATATGACGAGCAGTATTACCGGCAGTTGATTGAAAAGACCGGTGATAAGTTTAAAGTGCCGGCAGAGAAAGGCAGGTAAGATTCCCGGTTCACCTTCAGGATCCGGTTGAAACCTATGAAGTAAGGGCTGCCAAGCAATTCGTTGTGCTTTACTTACCGGTTTTAGCTATGCGGAATTATAAGGTTCTGTCATTAATGTTCATGAAATGAACTTCGGCTTAAGCTTTGATAATTAAATAAGTAATTTTCCACTGTTTTGGATAATAATTTAATTATCAAAGCTTAATTCCTGTAATTTTGCATTTGTTTTCACGTTGTATTAAAACCAATTGGTAAAGCCTCCTATTATTAAAATTGATTTATTTTATGGAAACTATGTCAGATTATTCCGGCACCCGAAATAAAAAAGAACAGAATAGATTTCTCATCATCATTGTTATACTTGTTGCAGCCCTGGCTTTACTGGCCTGGTTGTACCTGTCAACCCGTTCACGTCTGGGAAATATGCTCGATGAAAAAGAACTTCAGCGAACAGAGTTGCAGCATGAATTGGATTCGTTGATTACCGAACACAACAACATTAAACTGGAGTATGGCGCCTTTGCTGATTCTCTTGCAGCCAAAGACAGTGTGATACAGGCCAATGCTATTGAAATCAGGAAACTGCTTGATACCCAATATGAATTTTATAAAGTCAGGAAAAAACTGGAAAAATTACGTTCCATTTCACAAGGCTACCTGAAACAAATGGACTCTCTTTACACGGTAAACCGGGAACTTAAGGAAGAGAATGAGCAAATACGGGGCAGCTACAGACGCGAACAGGAAAAAAGCAGCAGCCTGCTTAAAGACAAAGAGGCCTTGAATGAAAAAGTTACACAGGCTGCCGTATTGCGGGCTTATAAAATTACTGCCGAAGGCATGAGAGGCAATGGCAGCAAAGAAAAAGAAACAGATAAGGCCAAACGGGTTGAAAAGCTAAAGGTATGCTTCACATTGGGCGAAAATACACTCCTTCCGGCCGGACGTAAAGATATTTACGTGCGTATCTCCCGTCCGGATAAAGCCATACTTACACGCGGAATAGGCGATGAATTCTCATTTATGTATAATAATGAAGTATTGCAGTATTCTATTAAGGAAACTGTTAATTATCAGAATGAGGCTATGGACATTTGTGCCTACTGGTATAACCGCTCAAAAAATGATTTGCCCTCCGGAACCTACGTGGTTTCGGTGTATACCAATGATTACGAAATTGGACAAACGACCTTTACACTGCGTTAGAAAAAACGCATTTTCATGATTTGGAAACAGTGAAACATTAGCGTTTCTTCTCTTGGGAACTACTGCAAATTGTTTATTGTGCATTTGCATTAGTCATTATGGTTAAATTTAAAGGCACAGGTTCCCGGTGGTGGGCATTTCATCTGCCAACCCGATTGTGGTTTGATAGCTGTAAACTATTGGATTGGTTGACGAAAAGCAGATTGAGTTATAAACATACCCTATTGTTGGGCAACATGCAAAAAGCCAGCCGCACAAACAGCACATTTGGTTTTTTACCGAAACGAAAGCCAACTCTGAAAAAACCAAAAGAGCTGTTTTTTCCCAACGCTCGAAAAAATACACTCTGAAAAAACTGTAAGTGGAGCAAAACATTTGAACTTAAAACAGATGCTGAACGAATTAATATTGTGATGGAAAAGCCAACGCTAAAAGCCATACACATTTGCAAGCCGCACCAGCCAATACACAAGCCAAAAATTGCAAAAGAGTATGCCTTTGCCAACGCTGACAAACGGACGAAAAAAAGTACGATTGCCCAACAATGTGTATAAGCAATAGCGGGTTTGGTGCAAAATTGAAAGGAAATGAATATTAATAAAGATAAGTGTTTAACCGAAAAGTTAGTGGATTTTAATCCGCTACTGCTCATACACGAAACCGTTTCATGTTGATAAATATATTAAACTGCTGTTTTCAATAATTTCATCATTGACTTGAATCCGGCCATTCCTACCACAATAAAATATTTTATGCATCAGAAATCATTACTTTGCTTTTTTATTTGTGTTAATTTTTTTCTGTTTTTCTTCACTGTGCCTCTTCACGCACAAAATGCAATAACATCAAACCTGCCCGATACACTGAAAGTGGGCATTGCAGGTAGTGAACCTTTTGTTTTTGTGCACAATGCACGTGTCAAAGGCATTGCCATTGAGATATGGGAGGACATTGCCAATAAAAAATCATGGAATTACCATTACAGCTCTTTTGTTACTGTTGATTCTGCATTGAATGCATTAGCAAAGGGTAAACTCGATGTGGTGGTTGGCCCGATAAGCATAACCTCACAGCGTTTGGAGTTTATGCGGTTTTCGCAACCCTTTTACAATTCGAGTCTGGCAATAGTATCACGTGCCGATAAGCTTAGCCTTTGGGAAAAAATCAAACCTTTCTTTAGCATTAAACTGTTGATGGCCGTGGCATTATTCCTGTTTATTCTTGCAGTGGTGGGTACATTTATTTGGCTTGCCGAACATAAACAATCACCTGAACAATTCCCCAATGACCCGGTAAATGGTATAGCCAATGGTATGTGGCTGGCTATAGTAACTATGAGTACCACCGGCTATGGCGACAAAGCCCCCATCACTTTATGGGGAAGAATAATTGCCGGAAGCTGGATGGTCATCTCCATTATTTTTGCTACATCGATGGTGGCCGGTATTGCCTGCACACTGACCCTTTCCTCACTGAGTACTTCCACCATAACCAATATTGAACAATTGTCCGACCGCAAAGCCGCAACGATTGAAGCTTCTCCTTCTGAAGAGTTTTTAAGAGAATTGAATATCAAAACAATGGCGGTCACCACCTTAAACGAAGCCATAAGTCTGTTAAAAGACAAAAAGGTGGATGCAGTAGTTTACGATCGTCCTCAATTGATGTACTTTCTGAAAAAACACCACGTGAACCTGCATGTAACGCAAGCAGAGTATTACAAACAAGGTTATGGCTTTGCATGCCCGTTGAATTCGGCACTTGTGTATGATATTAACTGGGCTTTGCTGGAGTTGGCTGAAGACCAGGAAACCCAAAGAATTATCGACTACTATCTGAATAAGGATAAATAATTTTGTTGGAAGTTAGAAGGTAGAGGTTAGAGGATAGAAGTTAGAGGATAGATTTTTCATGATTTATATAAATTAAACCAGCCAAATGCCGGCCGGGTGGAGGCGCTGGCCTCCGGTTTCTTATCTCTGCCAACATTTTATTGATTTTTATTTTCGCCTGTCTGAACAATTAAACTTTGGAAACGTTTAAAGGGGCTAAAGTTTTCTTTTGAATTATTTTAGATATAAATGGACAGCAAACTGACTTCTATACTTCAAACCTCAACCTTACTTTTCAGGAAGTTTGGGGTGCGGAGTATTTCTATGGATGAAATTGCTTCTCAACTTGGGATGTCTAAGAAGACCCTTTATCAGTATGTGGAAAACAAGTCTGATTTGGTGGCGAAGGTGCTCGATTTTTATCTTGAGGGGAGCAATGCCTGTATGGATGAAATAAATGGCAATCTGAATGCCATAGATTTATTAATGCAGGTAAGCAGGAGTGTAAGTCGGGAGATTTCTGCCTCCAACCCGGTAATGCTTTTTGATTTACAGAAATATTATCCGGCTTTACACCACAACTTTGTTCAAAAAAAGAAAGAGCATGTTTACATGAAAATCCTCGATAATATGTTAAAGGGCATTAGTGAGGGTATATACCGGCCAGAAATTGATACAGAGCTTATCGCCAAATTGTATGTTGAAAAGCTTTTTGCACTTCATGATCCTGAATTCCTGGAAGCTATGGATTTCACCAGCGAAAAGATATTTAAAGTAATGTTTGAAAACCACATCCGGGGTATAGCCAATGCCCGGGGTCTTGCCTATTTTGAAAATATGTTAAACCATCCAACCTCATAACCTACCCATGAAATTTTTTTATTTCAAAGCCTTACTATTTTTCCTTACCGCATTTAGCTTAAGCAGCTTTGTATATGCTCAGGAAACTAAACCTACTCCTCTGGCTCTTAGCCTCAAACAAGCCCAGGCCTATGCATTGGAACACAATACCAGTGTTAAAAATTCCAGGATTGATTTGGAGCTTGCTCAAAAGAAAATCTGGGAAACCCTTTCAATCGGTCTGCCCCAGATAACTGCTAAGGCCAACTATCAGCATTTGTTTAAAGTTCCCGAGCTTAGTCTGGGGGGTTCCACTTTTCTGGCTACCGACCTGCCTCCGGGAACGGTAATTACATCCACCGACATTTTAAACGAGAATGTTTATATGGGTTTTCGGGCGGGGCAGCCCATTCCGCTTGGCGTGAAGGACAACCTGGTTTTTGATTTTACCCTCTCACAACTGATATTCAGTGGCGAATATCTGGTAGGGGTGCAGGCTTCCAAGGTGTATTATCTGCTTTCAGATCAGGCCAAAACAAAAACCAACCTGGATATCCGTGAGTCAGTTGCCAATACTTATAGCCTGGTGCTGGTACTGGAGCAATCACGCAATACCCTTGAACAATCCCTCAGCAATTTAATTGCTACGCTAAACGAGATGCGGAGTATGTATGAACAGGGCTTCATTGAGAATACGGATGTGGATCAGATGGAACTTAACTCCCTGAACCTGACCAACTCCCTTAACTCAATGCAGCGGCAGGTAGAGGCCACCCACGATTTATTGAAATTCCAGATGGGTATGCCCTACGAAAATACCATTGTACTCACCGACAGCCTTGAAAGCATAACCGGTGAGGTTACCATTGAAACGTTGACGGCCAATCGTTTTCACCTGAATCAAAACATCAATTATCAGATGATGGAGACTCAGGAAAAGCTGAGTACTTTCAGTCTTAAACGTGAGAAAAGCAGCTACCTGCCTACCCTGGCAGCCGTTTATCAGCACACGGAAAAGCTAAATAAGCCCGAATTTGACTTCGCGCCTAAAGATTTGATAGCCTTATCGCTGAACTTCCCCTTGTTTACCAGCGGTCAACGAAACTCAAAAGTACAGCAGCGTAAGCTGGAGCTCGAAAAGGTAGTGAACAATAAGGCTAATGTGGCCAGCGGATTGCAACTGGAATATGAAACTTCATTGAATGAGCTGACTACTGCCTGGGAAACCTGGCTCAACAATAAAAAGAACATCGAACTTACCCGGCGTATATACGACAAAACCCTGATCAAATATAAAGAGGGCATCTCGTCGAGCTTAGACCTGACCAATGCACAAAATCAGTATCTAACCGCTTTGGGGAACTATTACAATGCCAATTATGCATTAATTACGGCAAAAAATAAACTTGACAAATTAACCAACAACCTATAAACACCTGAAAACCTATATCTGGAATGAAGACAATATTAACAAAATCACTAATAATGGCTGCCCTGGTTTTTATTGCAGCAGCCTGCAACAAAGCTGAGGATAAACAAGCCCGTCTTGCCGATCTCAAGAAGCAAAGGGATGAGCTGAATATAAAAATTCAATCTCTTGAGCAGGAATTGAGCGGCAGCGACAGCCTGGCCAATAAGAAAATGACCACCGTTGCTATTACCCCTGCTGAACAACAGGTGTTTGATCACTACATTGAAGTTCAGGGCAAGGTTGACGGAGAAGACAATATTGCCGTTTCGGCACAGACACCCGGACTGGTTACGGCCGTATTGGTTAAAGAGGGAGATAGGGTCAGCAAAGGACAGGTTTTGGCTTTAACCGACAACAGTGTGCTCAAACAACAAATAGAAAATGTAAAAACCCAGCTTTCATTTGCTACTAACCTGTATAAGAAGCAGAAAGCATTGTGGGATCAGGAAATTGGCAGTGAAGTACAATACCTTACGTCCAAAAACAACAAAGAAAGCCTTGAGGCAAATCTGGCGGCCCTTAACGATCAGTTGGAGATGACCAAAATTAAATCACCCATAAATGGTACCGTGGAAGAGGTTAACCTTAAAGTGGGACAAATGGCTTCACCAGGAATGCCGGCAGTACGCGTAGTTAACTTTTCATCGGCAAAAGTGCTGGCTGATATTTCAGAAACGTATGCCCCAAAGGTTAAGAAGGGAGACAAAGTGATTGTTTATTTTCCTGATTTCGACAAAGAGATAGAAACCAAAATTCATTTTACCAGCAAATACATCAACCCGGTAAACCGAACCTTTTCAACGGAAGTGAGATTACAACCCGGCTATATAGAATACCGTGCCAATATGCTGGCAGTAGTTAAGATTAACGATTACACCAATCCTTCTGCTTTTGTTATTCCCGTATCCTTACTTAAGGAGTCTTCGGCAGGTAAATATCTTTACCTTGCCAAACAGGAGAATGGGAAATTAACGGCCCGCCGGACTGAAGTTAAGACAGGCCGGACCTACAATGGTATGGCTGAAGTATTGTCCGGCCTCAAACAAGGCGATAAAATTATTACCACAGGTTACAATAACCTGGTTGAAGGTCAACTGATTAAAATTAATGGCACTCAGGATTAACGACTGCAACTCTTACGCCAAAGCTCATGAAAAATCATAAAATAAAAGAATTCTTTGCCACCAGTTGGGCTATTGACAATAAAACCAGTATTTATGTACTGGCGCTTTTTATTACCCTGGTGGGCATAACCGCTTACCGAAGCATACCCAAAGAGCAGTTTCCCGAAATTGTGATTCCTACCATATTGGTCAATACCATCTATCCGGGCACTTCACCCGAGGATATGGAGAATCTTGTTACCCGGCCTATTGAAAAACAATTGAAAGGTATAAACGGGGTAAAGAAGATTACCAGCAACTCATTACAGGACTTTTCATCTATTGCCATAGAGTTTAACACCGATGTTGAGGTGCCCGAAGCCAAGCAACGAGTGAAGGATGCAGTGGATAAGGCGCGCATCGACTTGCCCACCAACTTGCTTGATGACCCGGATGTGCGCGACATCGATTTTTCGGAAATACCCATAATGTTTATTCAGATTTCAGGCGATTACGATTTAGAGCAACTGAAAAAATATGCCGATATAGCTCAGGATAAAATGGAATCCCTTTCTGAAATAACCCGGGTGGATATTGTAGGTGCCCTGGAAAGGGAAATACAGATAAATGTAGACTTGTACCGTGCACAGGCCGCCAGCGTTACCTTTAGTGATATTGAACGCGCTGTAGCCTCTGAAAATGTTACTGTGTCAGCCGGGAGTATTACCAAAGGCGACATGAAACGTTCCATACGGGTTGAAGGACAGTTTTCCAACCTGGACCAGATGCGCAACATACTAATTCACACCTCCAGTGGAGCCATCGTTTACCTAAAGGATGTAGCTGATGTAGACGATACGTTTAAAGAACAGGAAAGTTTCTCCCGGCTCAACGGCGAAAATGTAATTACCCTGAACGTGGTAAAAAAAAGTGGTGAGAATCTTCTGGATGCATCCGATAAGATAAAGGAGATCATCAACAATGAGCTTAGCGGCCGGGAATTTCCCGACGATGTTAAAACCACCATATCGGGTGACATGTCGCGCTATACCCGCAATACCCTGGAGGAGTTAAACAATACCATCATTTTTGGTTTCATACTGGTTACCATTGTTTTGATGTTTTTCATGGGCTTCACCAACGCCTTCTTCGTGGCCATGGCGGTGCCGCTGTCCATGTTTATGGCTTTTATGGTTATGCCCACCCTGGGCTTCTCCATGAACATGATAGTGATGTTCGGGTTTATCTTCGCGCTTGGGATTGTGGTTGACGATGCCATTGTAGTCATTGAGAACATCCACCGCATCCATCATTTTCAACCGGATATTACCAAAGCATCCAAACAGGCGGCCGGGGAGGTTTTCCTGCCTATTTTGTCGGGAACCCTCACCACGCTGGCCCCCTTCTTCCCCTTGGCTTTCTGGCCGGGAATTGTGGGTGAATTTATGTTTTACATACCCGTAACGCTGATTCTCACTCTTTTTGCATCGTTGTTTGTAGCCTATATTATCAACCCGGTGTTCGCTGTTTCATTTATGAAACACGAATACGATACACCTGACAAGAAAAAACAGCGGAAATCCATCATCAAACAATTAATCATAATTGTTTCGCTGGCTGTGGTTAGTTACCTGTTTTATCTTGCATCAAAAACCGTGTGGTTGCTTGCTGCAGGTAATTTCCTGATGTTTGTCGCTATACTTATTGTATTTTATCACAGTCTGTTGAAACTTTACATAAAATGGTGGCAGGAAAAAGGATGGCCCTTTTTTATCAACATTTACGAGCGGCAACTGCGCATGGTGCTTAAAGGCCGAAACTCACTGTATCTGCTGCTGATTATTATCGGACTTTTTGTTGTTACCATTGTTTTGGTTGGTGTTCGTTCACCAAAGGTGGTTTTCTTTCCTGAAAACATGCCCAATAACATTTACGTATTGGTAAGAATGCCCATAGGTACCGATCAAAAGGCGACCGATTCGGTTACCCGGATTGTGGAAAACAAGGTATATGACGTTATTGGTAGAAATAATCCCATAGTCGAATCAGTGATAACCAATGTGGCATTAGGCGCCGGCGACCAGCAGGACTTTAGTCAGGCAGTCAGTTCCGAAAAGGGAAAAGTAACCATTAATTTCGTTGAATACAAATACCGGGGCGACCAAAATACCCTGGATGTGCTCGACAGGATAAGAGAAAAGGTTAAAGGAATACCAGGCGTTGAGATTTCTACTGAAAAGAACCGGGCCGGCCCACCTACCGGTAAACCCATTAATATTGAAATCACCAGTGAGAATCTGCCTAACCTGATTCACGATGCCAACGCGTTTAAAAAATACCTGGATTCTTTACAGATACCCGGTGTTGAAGAGCTAAAGAGTGATTTTCAGGACAATAAGCCGGAGATAGGAATAAAAATCAATCGCGAACGCGCCAACCAGTATGGATTGAGTACCGGACAAATAGCCAGCGAACTTCGTACGGCTGTGCTGGGTAAGGAAATCTCGAAATACAAAGTGGATGAGGATGAATATCCTATTCAGTTGCGGTATTCCGTCGAAACCCGCGACAATATAAATAACCTCATCAATATGAAAATCACTTATCGTGATATGACAACCGGGCTGCTGCGGCAGATACCGCTGGCTTCGGTCGCCGATATCGATTATTCATACACTTATGGAGGCATTAAACGGCTTGATTTAAAACGTATCATTACAATTTCCAGCGAAGTGCTGACCGGATATACCGCCAACGAAATCGTACCCCAGATCGAGCGTTATGCCGCTGACTTCCCCCTAAGCGAAGGTGTACAAATCAAGCTTACCGGCGAACAGGTGGAGCAGGCCGAAACAGCCGGTTTTCTTGGTATGGCTATGATGATTGCCATTGGCCTGATTTTCTTCATCCTCATTACCCAGTTCAACTCCATCAGCAAAACCATCATTATCCTGAGTGAAGTTGTTTTCAGCATCATAGGCGTTCTTCTTGGGATTGTGATTTTCAACATGACCATTTCAGTGATTAT
This sequence comes from Lentimicrobiaceae bacterium, assembly GCA_028697695.1. Lineage (GTDB taxonomy): Bacteria > Bacteroidota > Bacteroidia > Bacteroidales > Lentimicrobiaceae > Lentimicrobium. The sequence continues at coordinate 15,987 of JAQVEI010000001.1, read as the reverse complement.
GACCGGTCTGGGTATTGTTGCTCTGGGCGGGATAGTGGTGCGCAACGGTATTCTGATTGTTGAATTCACCGATGTGCTGAAAGAACGAGGCGTGAAAACACGTGAAGCCATAATGCAGGCAGGCTTAACCAGAATTACTCCCGTTATACTTACTGCTACTGCAACAATACTGGGGCTTATACCGCTGGCTATCGGGTTCAACCTGAATTTTGTCAGCTTCTTTACCCACCTCGACCCTCAAATACATATTGGAGGAGACAATGTAATGTTTTGGGGCCCGCTGGCCTGGTCCATTATCTTTGGACTGAGTTTCGCCACTTTCCTCACCCTGGTGCTGGTTCCGGCACTATACCTGATGGTGTATGAAATAAAAATCAAACTCAAACGCCGCAAATCAAATAAAATAGCAGCAGCAAGGGTGTAGATTTTAAAATTGATTGAATTGAAAAAGGTGACAGGATAGTGTTCTGTCACCTTTTTAGTATGCCATTAAACAGTTACCGCTCTTTACAAAATCTGGATTAGTGGGCGAGGAAATAAAAAGTCGGTAACTACAAAAGTTCTGATGTTTATATATGGCAACTGTTTCCCATAGGATTAGCTGCAAGCCTCAATCAGATTTCATGTTACCGTTTTGCAGCAGCCGGCACTTCCCCTGTCAGTGCTTTCATAAAAGCAACGATATCGTTGGTTTGCCCGGGGGTCAATTCCTTGTTCAATTCGGCTTTGGCCATCAGATCAACGGTATTGTCGAGTTCTCTTACACTGCCATCGTGCAGATAGGGCCAGGTTTCGGCAATATTTCGCAGGCTGGGTACCTTGAAAACGTATTTATCGGCTTCATTCTTAGTTTCCTGCATTCTGCCCAGGTCATCTGCCTTGCTGCCTGTATATTCTTCATGGGTGCCGAACAGCGGATATTTTTGAAACATATTGCCGCCCAGCAGCGGACCATTATGACAGGCAGTACAACCCACATCCATAAAAGTTTTAAGGCCGGTTAACTCCTGCTCTGTTAATGCAGTATGGTCACCTTTTAAAAAGTCGTCAAACCTTGAAGGGGTGAGCAGGGTACGTTCAAAAGCACCGATGGCTTTGCGCATTGCATCAAAAGTCATGGCATTTTTTTCTTCGGGGAACGCGGCGGCAAACATTTTCGGATAATTTTCATCCGCTTCAAGTCTTGCCATGACAACCGCTTCGCTGGGCATGTTCATTTCATCCGGATTCATAACCGGTCCACCTGCCTGTTCCTCTACATCTTTCATGCGGCCATCCCAAAATTGCAGAAAATGCAAAGCTGAATTTAAGACAGTGGGTGAATTTCTTACCCCGGGGGCTCCGCCATCACCGGGGCTGGTCGGCTTATTGTCCACCCCATAGGTCTCCAGATTGTGGCAGGTGTTGCAGCTCTGGGTTTGATTCATCGACAAAATGTTGTCGTAATACAACGCTTTACCTAAAGCAATTTTTTCAGGCGTTAATGGGTTTTCCGGGTTTAATGCTTCGCCGGGTAAAGGCTGAAAAACATTTTTGGCCGATGCCATGATGCTGTCGACCCTCATTGTTGTTGCCTCCTGTTTGGACTTGTTGGTGTTGGTGCAGGCAATAAAGCTGAACAGTATTGCTGTTAAAAATAATGTCTTTTGCATAGTTCTTATTCATTTAATGGTACAAAGTTATTAAACTTAATCAAATTTACCGGAAAATGAGTACTATAGCTATCAATCATGATGAAAGCAGGCAGACAGATATAGGTTTATTGTTAACAAGAAGTTATTTTTGCGGCAAATACAACATACCCGGAAAAGTGTTGTTATTTATATAGTGATTAAAAGTCTTTAGCATATGTTTAACACCACCCGCATGGGCTTGCGTCGTTCATTGTTGGCCTGGCTATTGGTTATTTTTCAGTTTGTATTTATTGGATTAATTTTGATTACGAGCCCCGTGTTTGATCTCAAAATATGGGTTATTGTAATGATATTAATTGGTCTTGCCCTGGGATTATGGTCAATTCAAACCATTCGTTTGGGCAATTTTAATATTTCACCCCTGCCCAAGCCTCATGGCATCATGATTGCGCATGGTCCCTACCGTTTAATACGTCACCCCATGTATACAGCTATTCTGCTGGTTTGCTGGCCATTGGTGCTGGGACATTTCTCCTGGTTGCGCCTCGTTATGGTGGTTGGTCTTACCATTGTTTTGATAGCAAAACTCCATCTCGAAGAGAGTTACCTTAAAAAAGCCTTTGTGGCATACCTGGCGTATACCCGTGTGTCGAAGAAACTCATTCCGTTTATCTGGTGATATAGACAGTATAGGAAGCTGTTGGTAAAAGATGAACGTTAAATTAGCGATTGACCAGCCACAGTGGATATTTAGAAGCAAGGCCAAAAAAATAGATTCATATCGGCATTAAGCGTATCTTTGCAAAGGGATGCCCGGACAAAAATCTGTATTCATTTACGATTCAAACATCATGAGATTGTTTGGGGATACCTTTATTTTTTGATGTTTCATTTAATTTTTAATCTCATTATGCGAAAACTCTTTACACTTTTATTTTTATTTACAGCCTTGATGGCTCAGGCTCAATATACCACTCCCGGAACGGGAGTGAACTGGAGTCTGGATGATCTGGTAGCCAATTCAGGAGGTACAGTAATCTGGAATGGTGCGCAGTATGAAATCACGGCCACGTTGACCATTATGCCACAGGACCAGATAAATATTTTGGGTGATGTTACAGTATTGTTTCATCAGTTGGCAGGTATTGTGTCGGAAGGAACCCTCATAATTGATGCTCCTGCGCAGTCATATTTTACCGCTCAGGATACCACACTCACTGCCGACAGGTGGAGGGGATTTAAGCTTATCGACGGTCACGTAACGCACATAAAAAATGCCACTTTTTCTTTTGGAGGGGGATTGCGGGTTCAAACTGGAACTTTTAGTATAGATGGGAGCACCTTATATAAGAACTTTTACAAATCAGGCTCTTCAGCCGGGTCATATACCTCATCTGCTGCTATAGATATTTCGGGCAATGCTTCTGTAACCAATTGCAGTTTTATTCTCAATCAGCGGGGCGCTGTCGCATCCGGATCAAACATACCGTGTGCAGCCAATATTCGTAATAACTATATGTTTGGCAATACCACCGATAATACCAATCGTCCTCAAATCAACATGGGGCCTTCCGGTGAAAATGATACCACATTTATTGTTGGCAATACTGTTATCGGAAATGGGAGTACCAACTCGGGCGGTATTGCTTATTCTTCGCTCCTGGGTATAGCCGGCAATGTGGTTATTGATTCCAATTTTGTAGATCAAAACCGTTATGGCATCACCCTTACGGGAAGTCCCATCAATAGTGCCATCCGCTACAATACGGTTACCAACAACAATATACAGAACAATCCTGCTTTGGGGGGCAGTGGCCTTAATTTCACGGCATCATCGGCTTCATCCAATCAGCAGGTAATGGTTACCGGAAATGTGATTAGCGGGAACTTATGGGGAATTACCATCATAGGCTATCCACAGGTTAATATGGGCGATTCGGCTGTCGCTACTTTTAACCCTGGTGGGAATGTCTTTTCAGACAATGGCAATGAAGGTATTCTTTATGATTTGTATAACAATGGTCCTGTAAATCAAACCGCTATGTACAATTGCTGGGGGGTGCCTGCACAGGATTCAGCAAATATAGAAACCGTAATTGTGCATGTGGTGGATGATGCGAGTCTGGGCAGGGTAAACTTTATGCCTTCCTGTGCCTATGAAACTACTTTTATTGTTCAAAATGAAGCAGGAGACCTGCTTCCGGGCGTTCAGATTACTGTTTCAGACTGGAGTGCAACATTGGTTACCGGCATAAATGGGGAAGCATGGGCCATGCTCCCTCCCGGCGGGCATACATTTACCGCAACACTTGACGGATATAGCGATTACCAGGGTAGTTTCACGGTGACTTCCAACCCGAATGTGGTAAATATTACCATGATGGAAATTGTTTATCAACTCACGTTTTATGTGCATGATCAGGCTTTGATGCCCATAGCTGATGCGCAAATTGAGGTAAATTCCCAAACCCTGTTTACGGATGCCGGCGGGCTGGCCTCACTCGAATTGGGTAATGGCAGTTATCCCTACGAGGTGTCAAAAGAAGGTTATTATAACTCTCTGGGTACAGCCATTGTTGCCAACAGCAACTCTGAGGTAAGTGTTGAACTTGTATCACTGTCAGCACCGGCATGGCTGCTTACTTTTAGTGTAACAGATCCCGGTACACAGCCATTGGCAGGTGTTGACATTACCATTGATGGTATGCCTAGTCCATATGTAACCAATGCTATGGGTATAGTTGAAGTGGAATTGCCCGATGGTACCTATACATACACCGCCTCACTGGATGGATACATTCCGGCCCAGGGCACTGCGGTGATAAATGGCTCAAATGCAACTGAAAACATAGTGTTACAACCACTACCACCGGTTCTATATACGGTTACTTTTGTGGTGGATTCAAACACCGGGCCGTTAGGTGGTGCCGAAATCCAGATTAATGGCGATACATTAATTACAAATGAAGATGGCATAGCCACCATCCTGCTTGCAGATGGTGAATACCCCTATATTGCTACAGCCATAGATTATAGCGTAGAAGAAGGGATAGTTATTGTTGATGGTGCTGACGTGGAGGTGCAGATATTTCTCTATACCGGGATAAATTCAATGCCGGTGTCATCCCTTAAACTCTATCCCAACCCGGTTAGCACACGTTTGTTCCTTGAAGGTTCATCCGTTGATGTTATTGAAGTTTATTCACTTAGCGGAAAGATGATGCTTAGTGTTGAACGCCCGAACGGATTCCTTGATTTGGGTGAACTCGAATCCGGAATGTATCTTCTTCGCGTGAAATCATCACAACAGGTGACAACATACAGGGTGGTGAAGAAATAAGAAAAACAAGAAAAAAATGTACCGTCTCAAAAGCAATTTTGAGACGGTTTTTTTTCTATTGTCAACAGTAAATGCATAAGGTAAGCCCGGCACATAGTGATCTGTATTGCGGCATCCACCCGAAATAGGTAGTATTTACCTGATGCTGACTATGCGCGAAACGGCTCTATCGTTGCCGCAAGTGACCACAACATAATAAATTCCCCGCTTATGTTCCTTGCCAGGGGTCCATGTAAATTTATCTGAATAAATTCCACACAATGCCAGAACCTCTTGACCCCTTGCGTTCACTATCTGTATGTTGAAAGCTTCTTTTTTATCCCGGGGGAGGGTAAAAACAACCTCCTGATCAAAAGGATTGGGGTGACAGCTGAAAGAAAGCTCACCATTAGGTTGATCAACCCCGAAGGTTCCGGCATCACTTTCATACGCACCAATATCAATACGGCCGGCGTGTACACGTGGATTCCCCGCGAGATCGTATTTAGGCAACATCATGCCGGTAGTATCGGGGTTCCCTTTGTTGATGCAGGGTGAATCCTGAGTCAGGGAATAGGGGTGAGGTGAAAAGTCATTATATCCGGGCAATGTGTCGATATTGTTCAGGTAAGGAGCAACAAAGCCTATTCCTCCTGTTCCACCGAAAGCTGCCTGCCCACCCTCTATATTGCAAAAATGAAATTCCGGTGCGGAATAAATGTCCCAGATATATACCTGAGCTCCAACATAGGCCAGATTGCTGTATATAATATTGTTTATCAGTACCGGTGCGGCACTGTCATTGCAATAAATACCGCCTCCGTATGAGTGCGATAAATTATCCGATACTGTGTTGTTGATGAATAGGGGATGGGCGCGATTAAAAGAAGCAGCTCCTCCAAAATGAATCGCACTGTTTCCTGTAAACAAATTTCCGACAACGGGACGTAGCGGCTTTGACCTTAAATAGCCGAGCGCACCGCCCAGTCCACTGGAATTGCCGGTGAATATACACGATTGCAGCAGAACATCTGCGTATTCCATTGAAATGCCACCCCCAATACCGCTTGAGCTGTTTTGGGTGAATTTACATCCGACTACATCCACAACCGAGTTTCTGATGCACACGGCTCCGCCATAACCAGAAAGCGGCATAGACGAACCACAGAAATTGCCTGTAAAGCTGCAATCCTGAATCTGTATATTGCCTGAATCAACAAATATTGCACCTCCCCAAAAGTAAGCCTGGTTGTGGTTAAATTCACAATCTGAAATTTTTATGCGGTCAAAGTGCCTGATGTTGAATGCCCCGCCCATTCCTGTCAAGGAATCGCCAATAGCTTTTGTGTAGCGAAATATACAGTAGCTGAACAGGGAAGAATCTGATCCGGAGTCAACATTTGTAAAGTTAAATCCATCCCATCCTCCCCGGCCATTTCTCGGGTCGCTGAAACCCGTAGTATCGGAAACCGTGAAAACAACAGGCTGACTGGCTGTTCCCAGTGCACGAATGCTTCCTCTTACATCAAATCCAAAGAAACCTGTGGCAACAACCGTTGTGCCGGGTAAAAAAGTAAGCACCTCATTCCCGGGAACAATTACATTATCCGTAATAAAAATGGTATCTGCTTCCAAAACTCCTTTCAACTCTACTACATTCCCTGGGTTTGTATTTTCTATTGTCAATGTTTGATGCTTCCAATCACTAACCGGCAATTGAGGGAAACCATAATCACACATTAGAAGCAACATTACGCAAATAATAATTCTTTTACTCATCTTTTTAGATTTTTCCGGTGACTAAGTAAGTAATGCATTTTTTATATTAAGGCGAAAGTTATTCATGCTGATTTCCCATCTTACCGCGGTTTTTATTTACATCAGAAATGTGATAAATGACCTTATAAATGTCGCCGGTATATGGGTAATTTGATGAATCCACAAACTTAAAGTATATACCATCTCACTTCATCACCAAATCAATAAATCACGTTGAGGAGTGGATGTTTCTGTATCTTCGTCTATAAAATAAAAAGCAGAACCTCTTTTTTCATTACTGTGCAGCCATATTTTCCCTCCAAGCATTTCTATGTAAGCTTTGGAAATGGATAAACCCAGCCCTGCACCCTGCCGTGCTTGTGAATCTGCAATGTCAGCTTGTATAAAGCGTTCAAATATAGCATGTTGCCTATCGGGAGGGATGCCAATGCCAGTATCTTTTACATAGAACTCCAGAGATTGGTTTTTCCGGGTATAACCAAAATGAATGCTGCCCTTATCACTGAATTTAATGGCGTTTTTTATGAGATTGGTCAATTCAGCGTAAGTTTTTTCCTCGTCGGTATATAGAATTGCGGTATGGTCGGGTAACGATTTATTATAAAACAAACTCAACCCTTTATCCTCAACTTCCGGTTTAAAGAAGTTGTAATGATAATCAAGCATTTCATTAATATTTACTTTCATGAGATTGGTTTTCATCAGGCCGGCTTCGATCCGCGAAAGGTCAACGATATCATTGATAACGTTGAGCATTCGTGCTCCGCTTTTTTCGATGATTGCGATATATTCTTTCTGTTGATCCGCTGAGAGGTCGGGCTCCTTCAGTAGATCTGCAAACCCAAGAATTCCATTCATGGGTGTACGTATTTCGTGGCTCATATTGGCCAGAAATGCCGATTTCAATCTATCGCTCTCTTCTGCTTTTTCTTTGGCATGCAATAATTCCAGTTCCAATTGTTTGCTAAGGGTGGTATCGGTGCCGATACATGAGCCACCGGTTACTTTCCCGTTTTTAACAATGGGATTAAAAGTGATTTGCAGGTGTCTCAGCCCCAGATTAGGGATATTGATGGAATCTTCTATGGTAAACTGTTCATTATTTAATACCCTGTCGTAATACTCTTTCCATTTTTGCCTTCCGGCATTGGATGGCACGCTTTCAATAAGGTTGAGTCCGGGTTCAGGAATAAATCCAAATAATAAATTAAAAAGTGATTGGAACTCTTTATTGACATATAGCAATTTGTATTTGCGGTTGAATGCCCAAATGCTGTTTGTGGTTCCCTCGATGATGGCAGTGATATTTGCACTGTGTGTTTCGGCCAGCTCCTTAGCCATTAAAAGCTCAATGGTGCGCTCTTCCACAAGAGCTTCGAGATTATTGTTCATTTCGGTAACAATTAGCCTCTCCCGGTTCAGTTTCAGGTTTAAAAGAAAATTTTGTCTGTTGTAATACTCAATGTTGTATGCTCCTGCCATACCAATAATGTTGGCAGCAATAAAAAAGAAATTATTGGTCAGCCATACTATATCCGGAGTTTGAACAAAATATAAAGCTCCGGCATTGTATATGAGCAGTAAGAGCCAACCGGCTATACTGGCCAGAAGGAAACGAAGCTTCACAAAGAAATAGCCTGCTGAGAAAACCAATAACATACCCGCGTTGTAGCTGTAACTTTCAGGTATTATCATGGTCATCAATGTAATGCCTGCTCCTCCTGTAAGAAAAGAGATAAAAATGGCTGTTTGCCAAATTTTTCGAAAAGAAAATAAGGGGTGTAAGACAATAGCAGCACCATGGCGAATAGCGGAACCACCACTCCAAAACGGACTATAAACAGAAAAGTAGCATATTCAGCAAATAATTGGGTATCCAGATATCCAAAGCTGCTGTATAATACAATGATCAGAATAAAAGCAAACCGAAATTGAAACAGGGAGTCATTAAAATATTTCTGTCTAAACATCACTTCATCCTGTCCGGTAAAGTTCAGGGTGAAGTTGTTGTATTTTAGTTTCCATCTGTGCAGTGGAATGCGCATATATAATGGTTACAGATTAAAATTTAATGTTTTTGATAGAAATTCAGGCCATACATAATCAATCATCATACAGTTAAATTACTGCCGTTTAGTTTCCAATAGACATTAAATCGTCTTTTTGAGCTTAAAATTATGAAAAATTTAATTCATATTCAGATTATTTAATTTAAATGGCCGTTTGAGTGTTAATTTAAGTGGTTAACTGTCCGACACAACATTGTCCGGGTAGTATCAGGGTGTAATTTTGCTGATAAACAACATTGAGTTATTATCCGCAAAAGTAAAGTCTGCCATGTCGGTGACTCCATCACCATTTACATCTTCTGAAGTATATCCAATGGTAAAATTGGCAGACTGATTATCAATAGATGCCACATCGGAGGTATCTATCTGCCCATCCTGATTTACATCTCCTGAATACATCATGAAGTGGTTGTCTTTTATCAGCAATTGCTGTCCGTAAACTTTTGATGAATGGTTGAATGAATAACTTATGGAAGGAGTTGAGAATGAAACCGGCTGAGCTGAAGTGATTTCAATGGAATTGCGATGTTTTATCGTGAGGTAATAATTGCCGGAAATGCCGGCAGGCAGATTCACAGATGCGTCTCCATTCAGGCTTAGTGGAATTTGCGAGGCTTCAAACCCGATTTGAGCAAAATTATCAGGGTTCCGAAGTTGAATAGTGACCATATCAGCAATTGAGCTACCAAATTTATATCCATTTTCATCCATACATGCCCGCATCAATCCGTTGTCTTCATACAATCCTTCAATAAGCAATGAGTTGATATTTAGCACTTTATCCTCAACTCCTTCCTGGGTAAGGGTAACTACTACCGGATTGTTTCCCTGAGCCACGGTAGTAATTTGCACCACTCGTGTTTCGCCGGTATTAATTCCAAAAGTGGCTGTAAGGATTGCATTACCACTTGCTTGTGGAGTAACTGTACACCAGGGCTGGTCGCTGCTTGCCATCCATGTAGTATTTGAGGTTACCTGGTAATTAAAATTGTCTGCATCAGGGGGCACCATTTGTTGCATTGGGCTTACCTCAAGAATGGATCCACCCTGTTCGTAAAGAATGGCTGCATCAAAAATTTCGTTTACAAACTGTGGGGCAATAAGTTCAGTAGCTGCGGCATTGGGATGGTTGTCGGTGGTGCTCACACACAATCCGGGAGGAGCCATTCCATTTTCGTCTGCTATTTTACGGAAGTAGTCAAACACATATACATTGGACGGGAAGCTGCCGAATTCGGGGTCGAGGCCCATTGCGAGGGTGTCTTTTGCCCAGGTGCAAAATTTTTTGGCAAGCGAAGCGGCGGCAGGGTTGGTGCTGGCAGCACCTAAAGGTGCATTGGTCCAGATTACAAAATAGTTCTGAGGGCGTTGAGCCATCTCATGGATAATGTGGCGCCAATGCCATTTGTAATTATATACCGTTTTGGGTGTAAATGCCAGTGTATCTGAAGGCTGACCCATACCGGTTATTGCAGAAGAAGGAAAGCAGGATTTTATCACGATGATGCTGTTACCATCGAGTATGGGCTGAATGTTGGCGGCAGGATCCTGGCCTTTAAATATCCGGTGCCAGCGCTCCCACTCGTTTTCCCATGGATTTAAAGGCCACCCCTGTTGGGCCATACTTACCGCATTACTTCCACTTAAGCCATGAGCAGTGTTGTATTGGGCTATTTGTGCTGGAATGCTCGTGGAGGAACCATTGGGCCCCCATAAATTTTGTCCGGTGGAGTGATGCAGAAATGTGCCACTGCGAAACATCGTTTGGGCAGAAACCGTTTCAAACACGGCAAAAAAACAGAGAATGTAAAATATAGCTTTCATTGCACAGATTATTAATTAGACTGAAAACTCAGAACAACAAGTCTGAGGTTTTAGAGAAGTTGAGGTAAGTAGATGTGTGTCGAAGTGTCTTTTCAAAAAAAGAACTTATCCCGAAGATGCAAATATAATCTATTTGAAAAAACATGTCAATAGCTGTAAATGTTGAAAAATGCTAAATATTTGTTAAAATATTAATTTTGCAGCCGGGTTTTAGCATAATTGTCTGTTTTGCCCTGCTGTTTTAACCCTCATTCAGGCATAATGGCCATTTAAGTGGCAAAATAGTATTGGTTTTTTGTTAAAAAATTAATGTTTGACCTATACATTTTTAAAAAAGATGAATACCACGAGAAAAATTCGTCCTGAGGAAATAAAGCTTGTTGCATTCTTGCTTGAAAAATGTGATTCAACCCCTGAGGAATACCCAATTGCGGAGCATGTTTATGAATATGAAGGCGGTGTTATGGGCAGCATTCATTTTACCGGAAGCGATCCGGATGCTTACGATGTTGATCTTATACAGGCGGAATATGTGGATGCTGATGGGGTGGAGGTAGTAATAAGCCTCACCAGAGACAAAAGCATGCGTTTACTTGATCTGGATTTTTGGAAAAAGGATTTCTCTAAACTTATTCGATATCCCAGCCCGGAAAGCCTTGGCCTTTTAAGGAAGTAAACATTAATGTGAGGAAATTATTTGTCGCGGATCACAGATATCCATTATTCATCAATCATGTTGGGGTGGGCCTGGCCACAAATTTCCTGGAATAAAAATAGTTTTTTGCGTGAAACCGGCAGTCTGCCCGCCGGTTTTTTATAACTTTGCGGTCGGAAACATACCCTGAATTCATTTTAACACACTGATTATGCGCTTAGTAGTTGTTGGCACCGTTGCATTTGATGCCATTGAAACACCTTTTGGTAAAACAGATAAAATTCTTGGTGGGGCAGCCACCTATATTGCTTTAGCGGCATCCAAACTGGGTGGGCATTCAGGCATTGTATCGGTTGTGGGCGGCGATTTCCCCCCGGAACATCTGCAATTGCTCCAAAACAACAATATCGATACCCGGGGTATTGAAATAGTGAAGGATGGCAGGACATTCTTTTGGTCTGGACGTTACCACAATGATATGAACTCGCGAGATACTCTGGTTACAGAGCTGAATGTTCTGGGTAATTTCCAACCTCATGTTCCGGAATCCTACCGCTCCGATGAGTTTTTGATGCTTGGCAACCTAACGCCCTCCATTCAGAAGCAGGTGATTGAACAGTTTGTTAAACGGCCCAAACTTATTGTAATGGATACCATGAACTTTTGGATGGACACCGCATGGGATGATCTGCTGGAGGTAATTGGTATGGTGGATGTGCTTACCATCAATGACGCCGAAGCCCGGCAGCTTTCCGGAGAGTATGCCCTCATAAAGGCAGCACGTAAAATTCTGCAGATGGGACCCAGGTTTCTGGTGATTAAAAAAGGCGAACACGGTGCATTGCTTTTTCATAAAAATGAAGTCTTCTTTGCGCCTGCCTTACCACTGGAAGAGGTCTTTGACCCAACCGGTGCAGGCGACACTTTCGCCGGTGGTTTTATTGGTTATCTGGCTCAAACAGGCGATATCTCCTTCAGCAATATGAAACGTGCCATTATTTATGGGTCGGCCCTGGCTTCATTTACAGTGGAGAAGTTTGGTGTTGAAGGACTTCAACAACTCAATAATGAAGAACTTGAAAACCGGATTCAACGATTCTTTGATATGGTTCAGTTCGATATCAAAATTAATCAGGCACAAGTGTAGCACCTGCGATTATAGTAAGTAAACCTTAAACTATAATCTTTGAGATTTACTATTCCTAGCGGTATCAATGACTGAGGTACACGGCCATTTACCGGTTGTCAGCTGTCCTTTGGTCTTTATTTTGAGAACAGCCAACCCATGTGCTGGTGACACATTTTCGTATTTCAATCGCCTTCGTCTGTAAAAATAGCTCCTGTGCAGCACTTCTGCGTGTAGCAGGATCGGCAATTATACCCTGGCATATTTAGAAAAATCAATCGCAACAAATGGCTTCCATTTTTGTGATAGTGGCCAGAAAAGATGCAATAATGTTAAATTTACAGGTATTCTTATTGCCTTGTCTGCCTGCTCATTCACAGTTCTTTAAGACAATTTAATAAAAGCATTTTGTTTTATACGGGTTTTTTATAACTTTGCTGCCCTTTCGTAAAAGGATTCAACATCATAACTTATTAAAAACATGAAGGTTTATAAAACAAAAGAGTTAAGGAATATCGCCCTGATTGGCGGTGCGAAAACAGGAAAAACCACACTGGCCGAAGCTATGCTTTTTGAGGGTGGCGTGATAAACAGGCGAGGTTCAATAGAAGATAAAAATACTGTTTCCGACTACCGGAGCATCGAGCTTGAGCGTCAGAATTCAGTATCATCAACAGTACTTTTTGCTGAACATAATGGTCATAAAATCAATATTATTGATGCACCTGGTTTTGATGACTTTATTGGTGAAGTAGTGGCTGCACTAAATGTTGTTGACACCGCCCTTATGGTCGTGAATGCCCAAAATGGTGTTGAGGTTGGTACCGAGATCAACTGGCGTCAGACCCGTGCCATCAATACTCCGGTACTATTCGTGATAAATCATCTCGAACATGAGAAATCCAGTTACGAAGAGACGTTACGCCAGCTCAAAAATCAATTTGGAGCCTCTGTTACTCCTTTCCAGTATCCGGTTAACGAAGGTCATGGGTTCAATGCTATTATTGATGTGCTTCAGCAAAAAATGTTGAAATACGATGCCAATGGCGGTAAAGCGCAGGTCATGGATATTCCGGACGATCAAAAAGCCAAAGCTGAAGAGATGCTCAACAATTTGATTGAAAATGCTGCCGAGAACGATGAATCATTGATGGAAGCCTTTTTTGAGCATGGAACCCTTACCGCTGAAGAGCTTGCCCGCGGTTTAAAACTGGGCATTGTAAATCGTGGTATGTTTCCGGTACTTTGCGTAGCTGCCAAGCCTAACTTTGGTGTGGATGCATTGCTTAATTTTATAGTAAGTACGCTTCCTGCACCAGACGAAGTTCCGGGCAGGCCTACCAAAGAGGGTCAGGAACTGAACTGTAACCCGGCTGATCCGGCTTCTGCTTTGATTTTTAAAACCGCTGTTGAAGAACACCTTGGCGAGATTTCGTTCTTTAAGGTATATGCAGGCGAAATTACTGAAGCTATGGATATGGTTGATGGTGTTAATTCTTCAAAAGAGCGCATTTCCCAAATGTTTGCCGTAGCCGGTAAAAAGCGTGAAAAGCTCGAAAAGGTGGTGGCCGGAGATATTGCTGCAGCCATTAAAATGAAGAACGTACGTACCAATCATACCATCAACACTCCAAAGATCGCTGGTCAGGTTATTGAGCCCATTGTTTTCCCTGCCTCCAAAATTACCATGGCAGTGAAGGCTAAAAACACCTCCGATGATGAGAAGCTTGGAGCTGCACTATCAGAACTTCAAAAGGTAGATCCTACCATTAGTATTGAATAATCTAAGGAACTCAAGCAAATACTTATTCGTGGAATGGGCGAACTTCATCTGAATATTGCCAAATGGCATATTGAAAATATTGAAAAAATCGCCATTGAATATTACACCCCCAAAATACCTTACCGTGAAACCATTACCCGGCAGGCAAAAGCCATGTACCGTCATAAAAAACAATCGGGTGGATCGGGTCAGTTTGGTGAAGTGCATATGCTGATTCAGCCGTATACAGAAAATATGGTCAACCAAACCGAATTCCCTATACGCGGAACTGAAATGCATGATCTGCCCTGGGGCGGGAAGCTGGTTTTCAATAACTGTATTGTTGGTGGTTCCATTGATGCCCGTTTTATGCCGGCTATACTCAAAGGAATAATGGAAAAAATTGAAGAAGGTCCCCTTACCGGTTCCTATGCACGTGACATTGTTGTTAATGTGTATGATGGTAAGATGCACCCGGTTGATTCCAACGAGCTTGCATTCAAACTGGCTGGCCGCAATGCCTTTAAAGATGCCTTTAAAAATGCGGGACCAAAAATTCTGGAGCCGATTTACGATGTAGAAGTTATGGTTCCGGCCGATCGCATGGGCGACATTATGACCGATTTGCAGGGGCGGCGCGCTGTGATTATGGGTATGGATAGTGAAGGACATTATCAGATCGTAAAAGCCAAGGTTCCCCTTGCTGAAATGAATCGCTACTCTACCGCGTTAAGCTCACTTACCAGTGGCAGTGGTTCTTACTCGCTCTCATTTGCTGAATACAGCATGGTGCCGGGCGATGTTCAGACCGCACTGCTAAAAGCATACGAAGAACAGGAAAGCGAAGAAGAATAAAGCTTGCTGTTATCTCATACAAATGTAAAAACCCGGAACAGCCGGGTTTTTGCATTTAATCAGGGTTTAGTTTTGTTTTCGTTCAATTAGCACCCCAGCGGGGTTCGACTATGAATAACCCCCGGTAGGGTCAGTTGCCGAAGGTAACTGACCACTAGCGGGAGTGCAGAGTGTGGAAACAGATTGCAACCCCAGAGGGGTTGAACTATTCCTTAACTTCCCGGGAAAAAGCCAGCTATGGCCTGGAAAGTCCTGCCCGCTTACCTATAGTTATTGATAGTTGAACCCCTACAGGGCTTCTCTATTCTTGTGTCCTGACTTACCCCCAATTCCGCAATGTCTGCTTACGCAGACATGCTCCATTGGGGGTTATTGAAAGTTAAACCCCTCCGGGGTTTATTTTACAATTGGCTTCAAAACCCCGGCGGGGCTTGGCAAGGAACTGCATTTCACAGCATCTTCGTAGTTTTTTTCATATAGAACCCCAGCGGGGTTCGACTATGAATAACCCCCGGTAGGGTCAGTTGCCGAAGGTAACTGACCAATACCGGGGGTACAGTGTGTGGAAACAAATTGCAACCCCAGAGGGGTTGAACTATTCCTTAACTTTATGGGAAAAAGCCAGCTATGGCCCGGAAAGTCCTGCCCGCTTGCTTATAGTTATTTATAGTTGAACCCCTACAGGGTTCTCTATTCTTGTGTCCTGACTTACCCCCAATTCCGCAATGACTGCTGGCGCAGCCATGCTCCATTGGGGGTTATTTAAAGTTAAACCCCTCCGGGGTTTATTTTCAGGTAGCCATGCACCCCAGAGGTGTTGAACTATTCCTTAACTTTCCGGGAAAAAGCCAGCTAAGGCCTGGAAAGTCCTGCCCACTTACCTATAGTTATTGATAGTTGAACCCCTACAGGGTTCTCTATTCTTGTGTCCTGACTTACCCCCAATTCCGCATTGACTGCTGGC
>JAQVEI010000104.1 GCA_028697695.1 Lentimicrobiaceae bacterium | reverse complement strand
AATCCTGCCACTGGAGTACTGAATTGCTCCGGGAATTAAATCAGGCTGCCCTGCTAAAATCATTTTCGGATAAATATACTATGGTTGTAATAGATCTGAATACTAATAAAGTAAGCAGTCAAAGTCAACATTTTCAATTGACTCAAGGAACAGCCCGTAGGTTACAGCGTAAAAAGTTAATGGGTAATGCTTTTCCTTTTGTTTGGATAATTGATGAAGCAGGCGTTGTAGAAAAACACCTTCCAAATTGGGTAATATTCCGTCGTTGGGTCCGCTCACAGTTCCCAGCCGGAAGCGAGGATATCTACAACATGAGCGGTTTTTAATCCGAGTTTTTGATTTTCAATATAACCTTGCAGATGCATCAAACAGGAGGTATCCGTTGAGACAATATACTCAGCTCCTGTATCCAGTGCTCTTTGAATTTTAAAATCGGCCATGGCAGATGAAATGGCTTCATGCTTCACTGCAAATGAACCTCCAAAACCGCAACATGTATCGGTCTCAGTCATTTCAATAATTTTCAATCCTCGTACATGATTCAAAAGAAGGCGGGGCTCGCCTTTAAGACGATATTCACGCAATGCTGCACAGCTATCATGATACGTAATGGTATGAGCGAAGGTAGCGCCTACATCTTTGATGTTTAATACATTCACCAGAAAATCAGAGATCTCGTATATGTTTTTTTTCAGGGAACGGTACTCATTGTGCAAGGCGGAGTTGTAAAAAAGCTCATCGTAATAATTCCTGACCATTGCCACACAAGAAGCTGATGGTGCAACCACGTAAGTTGAATGTTCAAAATCGCGGATAAATTTTTCGGCAATGGCTTTGGCATGGTCCCAGAAACCTGTATTAAAGGCTATCTGACCGCAGCAGGTTTGATTTTTGTTGTACCTCACCTCTACACCGCACTTTTCAAGTACTTTAACCATGTTAAATCCTGTTTCCGGATAGAGCTGGTCTATAAAACAGGGTATAAATGCATCCACAACCATTGAAACAAATTTTCAAACAAACCTACATTATTTTATTGAATTATAAATATTCTACGCAAATAATTTAATCACACACCAGTAACCTCAAGTAAACTAAATCCTGCCCTGGCCAAATGTTGCCAAAATTGTGGGTATGACTTCTTAACCACATTGGGGGAATCGATAATGATATTTTTATTTTGAATGGCCAATAATGCAAAAGCCATAGCTATGCGATGATCATCAAACGAATCTATCCTTAACTTTTCAGGCTTATTCCTATTTGATGAAGGATAAATTTTTAATTCATCCGTAAAACTTTCTGCGGTGTATCCCAGTTGCCTCAAATTATGGACCAAGGCAGATACACGATCACTTTCCTTAAAACGCAGGGTAGCAATGCCTGTTAGGGAAGCGGAAATGTTCAGTCCGGCACAGCATACGGCAATGGCAGGCATCAGGTCAGGACAAGCCGTAAAATCAGAAGAAAAATGAGAGACTGCCGGCTGATTTTTAACGATATGAATATTTCCATTTTTCTTTACAGTATGTACTCCCAGAGGTTCGAAAATTTGCATCAAACAGCGGTCTCCCTGGGGTGAATCTTCGTTTAGGTTTTCAAATACAACTTCCAGCCCCGGCCATAAAGCTACAAGGGCATACCAATAGGATGCCGATGACCAGTCGCCTTCTGAGTAAGGCTGACGAAATAGTAAAGGTCCGGGTGGCACCGATACGATGTCATCATTCAGTTCAATAGTATAACCCTGCATGCGCATAAGGGATGCCGTGAGTTTAAGGTAAGGTTCCGATACAATTTTACCCTTGAGTTTTATTGTGAGGCCCTTGGGTAAACAGGGCCCTATCATCATCAGGGCAGAACCAAACTGACTGCTGAGAGATGAATCCAGCTCTATTGCACCACCATTAAGTTTTTTTCCTTTAATCAGCAATGGCGGGAATCCGGCTTTTTGCTGATATTGAATATTTGCCATCAATTCGTTTAGCCCATCCACCAAAGGTTTTATGGGGCGCTGTAGCATGCGTCCGGTACCGGTAAGCATATGTTCCCCAGGGGTAATGGCCAGTACAGCCGCCAGAAACCGGAAAACGGTTCCGGCATCCCGGGCATCATAATGTCTTTTCTGTGGATGATTTTCAATATCCAGGAGCAAATGTTCAAGAATCCGTGTGTCGTTGCTCTCCGAAAGTGGTACAGTGAGCTTACTTTTTGCAAGATGCCGCATAATAAGCATACGATTGGATATGCTTTTTGAGAGCGGAAGCTCAATACACACCGGCGATTTCATTTCAACCGGCGTTAAAACCTGCAACATCATAGCACGGGTTACTTTACAAAATCGGTAAACCGAAAGAAACTCTCGCGGATAAGGGCAGGCTCTACTGCCTGACCAGCCACAGCGTTACCAATGTTGCGAATAAGCGTAAGCATAGGCCTTCCCCGCTGATTTTTCTTATCATAGTTGGTTATCTCAACCAGCTCATCTATTGCCAGGGTAGGTATTTTATAACTGTTGAAATTCAGTAATATACGTTTTACAATCTCATCCCGTTCCACTATACTAAGTCCGGCAGTCCTGTATGAGATATAAGTTTCGCAAATAATACCCATGGCTATGGCCTCTCCGTGGGTAAGTGGTTTTTCATCATGGCGAAGCGACCAGGTTTCAAAAGCATGCCCTAAAGTATGACCAAAGTTTAGCAACAACCGGTCGCCGGTTTCAAGAGGGTCACGGTTTACTATTTCGGCTTTAATTTTAATGGCTTCTACAATATAGCTTTCCCAATCGCTGATAACGGCCATGGGGATAGCAATGAGCCGGCTCCAGAAATTATAATCGGCTATCAATGCATGCTTCATCATTTCGGCATAACCGGAAAGCAGTTGTCGCAACGGCAGTGTCTTTAAAAAGCGCGGCCACACATACACTGCTTTTGGATTACTAAAGACTCCAATTAGATTTTTCAGGGAATAAAGGTCAACCCCTGTTTTACCGCCCATGCTGGCATCCACCATTCCCAAAAGCGAAGTAGGTATATGTATAAAATCCATTCCCCGATGAAAAACAGCGCCGGTAAATCCACCCAAATCGCTAATCATTCCTCCACCCAGATTTATGAGCAATGATCTGCGATTTGCACCTGCCACGGCAAATTGATTCCAGACCCTTTCACAGGTTTCAAGTGTCTTTTGGCTTTCTCCTGCCGGAATAACAATTTTAAAGGCATGAGACAATCTTGGTACTTCTTCAATCAACAAAGGATAACAATGCTCATGCGTATTTTCGTCAGCCAGAATAATTATTCCGTCCTTCTCACTATAATGAGTGCTTAAGTGCGATTTTAGCTCTTCAAGTGCAGTGCTGCCAACATAAACCGGACTTCCGGCAACATTGAATTGATAAAGATTCTTTGCCATAATAGTGCGTAAAATTGAATATTGGATAAAAATATAAATATTTTCCCACAATTCGACGCAAAGCAAGAATGTTTCATTAATTTTGAACCAAATTCACTACTAAAACCATGGAAGCACCCTTAATTAATTTTGAAGACACACGCGTTGCCTTTATCAGCAAGAGCACCCGGGATTTAAAACGCGCCTTATGGCTGTTCAGGATGATTAAAAATCCGTATCTTGTCAAAATGGGTACCGGTTTAATTCAGGTTGCCATTAAGCTGGGACTTCCGGTTAACTGGATTATAAAACCAACCCTCTACCGGCATTTTGTGGGCGGCACCACCTTGCAGGAATGTCTGCCGGTGGTACAAAGTCTTAACCAACATGGTGTAAAGGCTATACTGGATTATTCTGTTGAAGGCGTTCAGGATGAAGCCAGCATTCAGCAAACACTTCAGGAGACTTTAAACAGCATAAGAAATGCAGCACAAAACCCGGGGATTCCTTTTGCAGTATTTAAGCCCAGTGCCTTTGCGCTCTCCACTTTATTTGAGCAGTCCGAAGCAGGTAAAGCTCCGGTCGGAGCACTCGAAGACGAATATTACCGGTTTAAATCGAGAATAAATGTTTTATGCAACGAAGCTCATGCCCTAAATGTGCGCCTGATGATTGATGCAGAAGACAGTTGGTACCAACATCTGGTTGACGACACAGTAGATGAAATGATGGCCCGTTATAATAAAGAAAAAGCCATTGTTTTTAATACACTTCAAATGTATCGTCACGACAGGCTTGAATTTCTGAAACGAAGCCTTGAAAAAGCCCGCGTGGAAGGGTATTATTATGGAGTAAAATTTGTTCGGGGAGCATACATGGAAAAAGAAAGAAAACGCGCCCTTGAAAAAGGTTATGAATCGCCTATCCATGTTAATAAAGCTGCTACCGACGAAGCTTTTGACCAGGCACTGACCGTGTCACTTGACCATATAGATCGTGTGGTTATTTTCTGCGGCTCGCACAACGAAAACAGCAATCGGTATTTCGCCACATCCATAGTGGAACGCGGTCTGGAAGTAAACGATAACCGCTGCTGGTTTTCACAATTGTACGGAATGAGTGACAATCTGAGCTTTAATCTGGCTGCTGCCGGCTTTAATGTTGCCAAATACGTTCCCTATGGGCCTGTAAAATCAGTTGTCCCTTACCTGAGCCGAAGAGCCGAAGAGAATACCAGTGTTGCCGGTCAAACTTCAAGAGAGCTGAACCTGATTAAAAAAGAGTTGAAACGAAGAAAAAACCAATAAGACATCCTTACATTTATGCATAAAGGATACATCTATAAATAATTCTATTTCAGAATATTAATTTATCTTAATATGTATTTTTACTCCATATTAAATTATGGTTAAAAAAACATAAATCGAATAACAAAAGTACATTTTCATCGTTATAATTTCAATCGATTGCATAAAACTATCACTAACTACTCTAAACCCTGAAGCTATGCTGGAATATTCAAAAATGATACTTCAAAAAGTAAGTTTCAGTCCGGAACTTTTTAGAAAAGAATTGTTTAAATCTTTAACGGGTCTGAAAAATGAAGAAGCTCTTATGTTACAAATGTGGTGTCTGCTAACTTTCAAGGAACAATATAAAGAAATTATAGGAGAAGCATTTTCATACCTGGCTTAAAAGTCAATTCCATCTTCAGTAATTTCAATACTGTCAGAGCCGTTTCAGAATTATTTTTGAGACGGTTCTTTTTTTTTGCAGCGTAGCATGTCAGCAGGATTTCTCTCAGATGTTCTGTCTTCACAATAATTCATCATCAAAGGTGAGGTTTGAATAGAGTAGTTTTCAGGTGCATCTGATAAGTTTCAGCTAAATTTTGAATTAAGATGAGAAATCCCGGTGTATCCTTTCCATCAAATACTGTATTTCAACCGTTCATCAGACCACTTTTTAATGGAAGCAGCTCTTTTAAATTCATTATCAGCAACATTATTATCTTATTTTACCTGAAGGCTTCTCCTTACCACCTAAAACATTGAAGGTCAATATGTCTAAACATAAAATAGAACTTCATTTTTTTTAAATCTTGCAGTATAACCAGCGCTATGGATATTAAAATTACCTTAAAGTATCAAAAAAAAACAGAAAAAGTGTGTAAAGAATAAATGCTTGCTTACATTTGAACTTTGATTAAAAACAGGATATTATGGAATTCACGGTATTAAGTGCTATATCTCCCATAGATGGGAGGTATAGAAAGCAGGTAGAAGGTCTATCTTATTTCTTTTCGGAAGCAGCCTTGATCAATTACAGGGTTTTTGTTGAAATTGAGTATTTCATTGCTTTAAGCCAGTTGCCACTTCCCCAGCTTAAGGGCATTACGGGTCAGCAAATAGAGCAGTTGAGAGCCATATCCCGTGATTTTACTTTTATAGATGCCTCTGAAATAAAAGAGATTGAAAAAACCACCAATCACGATGTAAAAGCGGTGGAATACTACCTGAAGAAGAAGTTTGAGAAGATTGGACTTTCGAAGTATAAAGAATTTCTGCACTTCGGTTTAACCTCTCAGGACATCAACAACACGGCCATTCCTTACGCTTTGAAGTTGGCTTTGGATGACGTGGTTATGCCTACGCTGGAAGAGTTACTGACCAAACTCACCGTTAAAGCAAAGCTCTGGAAGAAAGTCCCCATGTTGGCTCACACTCATGGGCAGCCGGCTACGCCTACAATGGTTGGCAAAGAAGTGTATGTATTTGTTGAACGGCTCAGGCAGCAGATTAAGATGCTGAGAAGCACTCCTTTCACGGTTAAGTTTGGAGGAGCCACCGGTAATCTGAACGCGCATTATGCTGCATACCCCGATATAGACTGGGTGTCGTTTGCCGAGCATTTTTGCCGCCATCACTTAAAAATGGATCGCCAGAAAGTAACTACTCAAATAGAGAACTATGACCATCTGGCGGCATTTTTTGATGCATTTAAACGCATCAATACGATTTTGATTGATTTATGCGGAGATATGTGGAGTTACATATCAATGGAGTACTTTAAACAAAAAATCAAGCCGGGCGAAATCGGCTCTTCGGCTATGCCGCATAAGGTAAATCCCATTGATTTTGAAAATGCTGAAGGCAACCTGGGTATAGCCAATGCATTGTTCTGCCATTTGTCAGCCAAATTGCCTGTTTCACGACTTCAAAGGGACTTAACCGATTCCACCGTTACCCGAAACATCGGACTTCCGGTTGCTCACAGTCTGGTTGCCATAAAATCCATAGTTAAAGGGCTAAATAAGCTCATACTTAATGAGCAGAAAATAAATGAAGACCTGAATAACAACTGGGCTGTTATTTCTGAGGCAATTCAAACCATACTCCGGCGCGAAGGCTATCCTAAACCCTACGAAGCACTCAAAAGTCTGACGCGCACAAACGAGAAGATAACTTCAGAGCGACTGCATGATTTTATCGATAAATTGAATGTGGGTGATGAAGTAAAATCGGAGCTTAAGGCATTAAGCCCATATAATTATACAGGTTTTTTCGAGCTATAAAGCCGAACAACTCCTTAAAAAGCGGTTATCAACAGGTCCAGATCTTTGTGGGGCAAATGAAAATGTTCGCTGATATAACGATTGGTTGAAATCCCATTGAAGAGATACACCCCATTTCTCACACCCAAATCGGAGCGCAGAATATTATTGACGCCTCCTTCATCTCCTATATTGAGTATAATGGGATTGATTATGTTGCTGAGTGCCTTGGAAGCAGTTCTCGGAACTTTGGACGCAATATTGGGCACACAATAATGGGTGATGCCATGCTTAGAAAAAACCGGATCCTTGTGATTGGTAATTTCTGAAGTTTCGAAGCAACCTCCCTGGTCAATACTAACATCAATAATAATGGCGCCGGCTTTCATTTGCCTGACCATATCTTCGGTCACACACACCGGTGACAAACCGGCCCGTTGCCGGACAGCTCCTATGGCAACATCGGCCGTTTGTAAGGCAGCAGCAAGGGTTTTGGGATTCAGGATACTTGTAAAAATCCGGGTAGCCAAGCTGTTTTGCAACCGCCGCAGGCGATACACCGAAGTGTCAATCACTTTCACCAAGGCCCCCATTCCCAATGCTGCCCGAATAGCAAATTCAGCAACCGTACCGGCACCCAATATCACCACTTCGGTGGGCGATATTCCACTAAGGCCTCCAAACATCAGCCCG
>JAQVEI010000103.1 GCA_028697695.1 Lentimicrobiaceae bacterium | reverse complement strand
GTTTCATTCATTGAAAAATCAATTACCTCGGGATGACAGCTTATGGCACGCTGATGCAACATGGAACGCAGCCACAGGCCTTCGAAGGAGGTGCACCGGCTAAGGGCCACATATACCTGACCAGGAGCAAAGGCATCACCCAGGTCGGCAATCACCTTTTCGAAGGTAAGGCCCTGACTTTTGTGAACCGTTATGGCCCAGGCCAGCTTAAGCGGGTACTGCACAAAAGAGCCTATTACTTCCTCTTCTATCCTGTTTTTTTCTGAATTCCAGGTGTAACGTATGTTTTCCCAAACCTCTCGCGCTACTTCCACTCTATGGCCTTCAGGCAATTCTACCTCTAGGGCGTCATCATTTATCTCAACTAGATGTCCGATTTTGCCATTGAAATAGCCCCTGGAAAAGTCGTTGCGCAGGAACATCACCTGGGCGGTGGGTTTTAAATGCAGCTCTTCATCGGCCGGATAACCTGAGGGCGGGAAAATACCTGAAACCGAAGCCGTAAACTGATATTCCTTTTCATTGATCTGAGCCAAACGACGACGGTTGATCTCTTCTACCACGCGGTTGTGGGTTGCCAGTGTAATATAATCGTCTTCATCTTCAGGTGAAAACCCGTATAAATACCTGCTGTTGAGTAATTCAATATCGGTTTCATGCAATTCATTGATGCGAATCCGGTTCAGCAATCCGATGAATTCTTCATCGGTTTGCCGGTAAACTTTTTTTAACTCAATATATACCGGCCTGGATTGCATCATTGTCCTGGAACTGAAAAAGAAGGGGTTGTCATAAAACTTGCTCAGTATTTTCCATTCATCGTCTTTTACTATGGGGGGCAACTGAAATGCATCCCCGATAAGAACCAACTGGACGCCACCGAAAGGAAGAAAGGCTTTCTTGCGTAACTTCCTCAAAAGGATATCCATTACATCGAGTAAATCGCAACGTACCATGGATACCTCGTCAACGATCAATAACTCCAGGTTACGAATGATCTTGAGCTTTTCGGATGAAAATCGATGCGGATTAAATATAGCGTTCTCATCGGTTTCACCTGCTGTCCTCATGGCCATAGCCTCACTGTCGTCGGGCACATAAATGCCCGGTTTAACCTGAAAAAAGGAGTGGATGGTTTGCCCGCCGGCATTGATGGCAGCGACACCGGTAGGAGCAAGGATCACCATTTCCTTGTTGCAAACCTGCTTAAGATTACGCAAAAAGGTAGTTTTGCCTGTTCCTGCCCTACCCGTAAGATAAAGCATTTGAGACGTATATAACACTAAATCAGTGGCGTAACTGAATTCATGGTTGTGTTCATCCAATAGAATAGGTGTGGCGAACCCGGACATACCTGCATGTTGAAAAAATGTTACCGCTAAGGTATTAAAACTTCTGATTGTAACGTCAGGAAAAATTCACCAGAATGCGCATGGTTCGTTTGCGGGATTCCAGTACGACAGAATAGATTTTGCGATGGTTTAAAATGCCATAAAAATTTAAAAAGACTTTGTAAGAAATATTGGGCATTGCGAGAAGATTTAGGGATCGTTAAGCAGGTTTTATCTGACAATCCTAAAGAAAGGCCGCCTTTTCGCTTTTGAATTGTCAATTTATCGTTGGAATCCTGTGTTATTGAAGTTAAAAAATTGCAAGTAAATCAATTAAATTTAAAAGATTAGTGTGCTCGAAGCTCCTGAACCATCACCATTGTTTACTCCATCTATAAAATTCAAAGTACCTTCTTCCTTTAGATTAAACCCCTAAATGGAATCTTCCAAAGGTTGCCCTTCAAATAAATCCGTTATGGATTTTATGGCTTCCTGCTGATAATTGAGAATGGATTCAAACGTTAATTTCATTCTTTTACTTTTTCAATTAATGTTTCTACCCAGGTTTTAAATCTCGGACACTTACTTAGAACAGTTTCAATTCCTGCTTCTTCAATAATCATAATTCCATCATTAACTTTATTATAACCTCTGATTAACTGGTTATTCTTAAGCCTTTTTGAAGGGGCTGTTTGAGGGCTGTCGTTAATGTCTTCTGGATTCGGATATAAAGCCATAATTTGTTTCAACTCATTGAAATTTGCATCTACATTTGAGTATAGCGATTTGACTGCCTCTAATGATGAAAAAACTAAGGCTTCGAATTCGTGCAGTTGAATGTATGGTAACAAATATGGAAATGATTTTCCTTTTTCTGTTTCTAAATCTTCTACAATGGCTTTTTCTAAGAATGTTAGTCTATCTGCTTTATTGGCAATTGTCTTTGCATCTTCATACTTTGGGAAATCTTTAGGCAATGCATAAAAATCAATTAAAGTTGAAACCAATACATTGCTTTCATAAATGCAGTTAATTAAATCTGTTTTTAGATGCTGGTATTTTGTCAATCCTCCTTTGGTATGTTTTATTTTAAAACAATGCACACTTTGCAGACCTTTTGAATATAAATAAGGACTTAATACTTTATCAATAAATTCTTTTTCAGTATCGCCCTCTACTACCATTATTAATCTTTTCATAGTGGCTGTCCTTTAATGATACTCTTTGTCCATAATTCACCAATTGAATAATCTTCTATCCAATTGCTTAACACTTCCTTATCCAACCTTCTGAAAACTGACTGATTATCTTCCTTGTCAACCGTAATGATATCTTCGGCTTCAAAATTATTAAGTAGCGTTACGGATTGTGTTGAAACAATAACTTGACAATCTTTTGCTGCGGCAGATTTTATTAGACCTGATAGTTTGTTTATGGCAGTTGGATGTAATCCCAATTCAGGTTCATCAATAATAATGACCTTCGGCAGTTTGGGTTGCATCAATAAAGTAACTAATGCAATAAAACGTAAACTACCATCAGATAAATGACTGGCATTAAAGTAGGTTTCAGGGTGCTCTTTTTCTGTCCATTCTAAAAGAATTTTTTCTTCATCTAAAAAAGCGGGAGATAAATTAAACCTTTCAAAAAATGGAACAACCGATTGTATAATTTTTTCTATTCTTTTAAAATTCAATGGGTGTTTCTCTTGCAAATAATACAAATAAGCAGGTAGATTACCGCCATCTTCTTTTAAACTTCTATTATCATTTGTATTGGCTTTGGAGCGTAATGGGGCTGAACTACTTGTATCGTGAAAATGGTAAATTTTGTAGCTTTCAAGATGTTCACTTAAATATTTATTTCTTGTTGTAGAAGAACCTTTAATAAGACTCTCCTTGATATTTTCGTAAAAAAAAGATTTTTTATACTGAGTATTTTTAGGCAAAATACTGTCTTCTCGTCCAATAAATAATGTTCCTTCATCACTAGGCAATAGCGTAAATGAATATGCATTATTGCCAAAATCCAAATGACCAATAATTTCATTGGTATTTTTTCTGCCATAATGTAGCAGATTGTCAACACCACTTTTCAAGGCGTATTGTTGAAGCCTTTGCTCGTAGATATTATTTACCAATTTGAAAAAGGAAATGAAATTTGACTTACCAACTCCATTTGATCCTATCAACAGGTTTATCGGACTAAGTTTTAAATCCAATGTTTTGATAGATTTAAATCCTTCTATTTTTATATTTTGAAGCATAGCTATATTGTTTTAAATTCAATCCCTGCATCTTTCATTTGCAGTACGGTATTGGTTTTCAATTGGTCATTTCCTTTGAAAAGTTTGTCTAAGGCAATGACTTTTTTGGGGTATTCACTCATTACTTCTGTAATAATTTCTTGACTCACTTTTTCTAATATTAATGCCATTTCATTTCCATTGATTAGGAAATAACCATCATTTTTTCCGATAGTACTGTTCAAGTCTTTTCCGCTTTTTAGCACAAGCTCATACACCATATTTTCAATGGTGGCAGTTTCTGATACTGGGTCAACAAATAATTTCATTTGTTCGGCAAGAGCCTTCGCATCTTTGACACCATCTTGTCTTAGAAGATTTTTGGCCAAATAAAGTCCAGGCATCATCATATTGAGCCAATTGCTGTGGTATTGTCCGTTTTCTTTGCTGTTTTTTTTGAACATACCATCTTTGGTCATATAGCCCTCTTCGTCTTTGTCGCGTTCGTTGGTAAAGTTTATGTCTTCTCCAAGTGTAGCTTTTAGCTTTTCCCAATCTAGTTGGCCTTCGCTAAAAGCTTCAGGCAAAACCTGTCGCAATGCGTTTAATTTTTCTTGTTCCGGTGTCAGACTTGTTCCGCCCATAGATTATTGTACTTTTCTTTCAATTAATAATTCTTTGACCTCAACATCAAGGATTTCAGCAATTCTTGAATAAGTCTTCCAACCTCGATTGTCTCACGTTTCGAGCATATTTGTTAATCGTGTTATAACTCTTTCCTGTTTGTTTGGCAAGCCAAGTCGGCGAAATTCCTTTTTTTTAAAACTTCTATAATTCGGTTCATGTGAAACCTAAGTTTTTTTTATTCGGAGTCAAAAATAGTAAAAGTCCACTATTTTACAGTGTAATTCTCCATTGTTTTGTCCTGGGTTGGGAAAGGACAAGCTCAAATTCTTCATGCTTACATGAGTATAAATTTCGGTAGTGCGGCTGCTTTTGTGCCCCAGCAATTCCTGAATTAATCCTTAAATCTACACCTATATCCAATAAATGTGTTAAATAACTGTGCCTCAAACTATGCAGCGTAAAAATATGGGTTTTTATAGTCTTATCCAAGTATTTATGAAAGATTTTTTCAAGACTTGTGGCAGAATATTGCCTGCCGGTCTCTATGACCTTCAGCCAACCATATTTCTGGTTTAAATTGCCGGTAATCAGCAACAATCAATTCACTTAACTTCTATAGGCAAAGGTAAACCCCTGTCCTTTTTGCCTTTGGCATAATATCGAAAAAAAATAGTGAGGCAATGAGTTGATCTACTGTTCCGGTGCAAAAGGGGCCGGCATACCCCACCCCCAACACCTACCTGTATCACAAGGTACCCAATGCCGGAGGCAAATGAAAACTTCTGGTGTTTTGCATAGCATGCACAGCAGGGGGTTTTGACTGCGGGAATATGTAAATGCGCAACCATTGAAAAATAAATCCGGCCGGGTTTCTGCCCGGCCGGATTTGTTCTGATCGTATTATATGATTGGTTCGTCAGAGGTTAGTGATTTGGGAAAAACCCTACCTGATCTCTTTTTCAATCCATCCTGATCTGTCCGGTGATACCGGTATCTTAACTTTTTTCACCGGGTTGGCTTCCAGCTCTTTCAACAATACTTCCACAGCTTTTTCAACGCTTGGGTCAATGCCTTTTGCCAGTCTCTCGGGACGATCTACTACCTGAATATCGGGATATACGCCGATACCTTCGATTATCCATTCACTGTTTTCATCGAAGATACCGAAACGGGGTACCGAGATGTAGCCTCCGTCCACCAGTCGTGCATTGCCACTGATGCCTACCAGGCCGCCCCAGGTGCGGGTGCCTATGAGTTTGCCCAGGTTCAGCTTTTTAAAGAAATAGGGGAAGGCATCTCCCCCCGAGGAAGAGTAACCGTTGATAAGCATCACCTTTGGTCCGTCGTGGGCGATGCCCGGTGCGCGGTTGGGCTGCATGTTGTTGCGATGCCAGTAGGTGAGTGTCTTGCGGTCGAGCAGGTTGATCATGTTTTCCGGAATAAAACCACCTCCATTGTAGCGGTCATCAATAATAAGTGCATCCTTATCGTGATAGGCATACATGCCCCGGAACAGCTCGCGGTTGCCTTCGAATGAAGTGTTGGGTACATAGATGTATCCTATTTTTCCGCCGGAAAGCGAGTCTACCATAGCGCGGCGTTGTTTAACCCAATCCAGGTGCATAATTTCCAGTTCGCTCTCTATGGGTTTTACCGTTGAAGTTCGGGCGCCATCGGCAGTGGGACGGCTGTTTACCGTTAACTGAACCGGAATGTCGGCCAGGTTTTCCAGGAATAGATAGGGGTTGTCATGGGTTGTAACCTCCTGACCATTGATGCTGATGATGTAATCACCCCGTTTAACATCCACACCTGCTTCGGTAAATGGGGAGCGACGCTCAGGATTCCAGTTCTCACCAGGATAGATATAATCGATGCGGTAGCGTCCGGCATTTTCATCTGCAACAAGCTTTGCGCCAAGCAGACCGCCGTTTACACGCTTCACACGTTCAATATCGCCCCAGTCCACATATGAATGGCCCGTATTGGATTCTGAAACAATTTCATTTAGGATATAATCCAGGTCAAAACGGCTTCCAACATAGGGCAGTAATTTGCCGTAGCGCTCTCTTAACCCTTTCCAGTCAACCCCATGCAGGTTATCCACGTAGAAGTAATCGCGGAAGATACGCCAGCTATCCATATAGATCTGATCCCACTCCTGTCGCGGGTCAATTTTCATTTCCAGTTTGTCCAGGTTAAGTTTTCCGCTGCCTGTTTTTTGACCGGGAGCCACTTTAGCTATGCCATAATCGTTGGCCGAGCGGTAAATAAATGTTTTGCCATCTGCCGAAGGCATAGCCATAAACACCTGATCCATAATTTCTTCAGTTTTTTCCTCTGCCGGGTTGTAGCGCATAAGTTTACCTTTGGTCATGTAAAGCAGTCCGCCATCTGCCGGGCCAATCAGCCGGTAATTGCCCGATTCTACGGGCAAGGCTACAATTCGGTTGTTGATGTTATCGAAATCAATGGTAACCGCAGGTATTCCCTTCTCTTCGGTTGCTTCTTCCTTGTTTTTTGTTTTGCCTTTGGGCGAATCAGCCGGCTTATCGTCCTTTACCACTTCCACATCGTTTTTCTCTTTAAAGAAGCGACTGCCATCATTGTTCAAGGCCACCACGTATATGCGGGCAGCTTCATTGTAGAGGTAGGTAAATTCGAAACTGGAAAAATCGAGGTTAAAGTCCCGGTTGGAAACAAAAAACAGGTACTTGCCACAGGCACTGAAAACGGGTGAAAAGTCGCTGAACTGATCATCGGTTAGTTGAGTGGCTTTCTTTTCGGGGATGTTGTACACCCATACTGCCGACTGACTATTGGGACTTTCTTTATCGTAGGTAATCCATTTTGAATCGGGAGAGAAGGCGTAACCGCGAATTTCATTGCGTTCACCTTTGTCCACCTCTGTCTGCTTACCGGTGGCTATGTCAACCAGCCATAGTTTCAGGGTGCGATCGCTGTAAACCAGGTATTTGCTGTCGGGCGACCACTCTGCTTCATACTTCCATGCTGCGGAGTTGCTGGTTAATTGCTTGGGCTGCGCACCTGTTTTATTTTCAAGCAGATAAATTTCATATTCGCCTGTAGCATCTGAATAATAACTTATCCATTTCCCATCGGGCGACCATTTGGGGAAAATCTCACGCTGTCCCTGTGTCCGGGTGAGGTTTTCGATAACGCCATTTTCAGCCGGAACGGAGAAAATATTGCCACGGGCATCAATGAGCGCCCGCTTGCCGGTGGGTGAAATGGCAAAACTATGAATGTCATCTTTCACATTCCTGAAATAGGGCACCAGGTTGGGGTTGTCAAAATTCAGGTTTATCGTTAGCTTCTGCGTGGTACCGCTGCCAACGTCCATTTTATAGAGGTAACCACCATTTTCATACACCACCTGTCCGTTTTCGCCCGAGGGCCACATCACATCAAAGTCTTTATGGAAGGTAAGCTGGGTAATCTCTTTGTTGAGGGTGTTGTAACGATATAAATTCAGGCGCAGGTCGCGGTCGGAAGCAAAAATAATATCGTTTCCCCACCAGGTAGGCCATTGGTCTGAGCCAACAAAATCGGTAATCTGTTCGGCGGTATTTTTTTCAAGATC
>JAQVEI010000102.1 GCA_028697695.1 Lentimicrobiaceae bacterium | reverse complement strand
AAACGGTATAACGGGATTATCTGTCTCTGCTGAAGTCAGGGGTATAAGCGAACGGCTTTTTTATATAGGAATTATTTTCACCGGGCTTTAGCCCGGTGAAAAATGTCGGAATCTACCTCCTTCCGGCTTTAGCCGAAATTGGGCGTCTGGGTGGTTTAAGTGCAGAAAAATGGTGTAATTTCCTTCATTTTGGGCTAAAGCCCCTGTTTATTATCGGCTGTTCTTATTACCACCGGCTAAAGCCGGCGGTAAGGGAAGCCCTTACTTAAAGTTATTTCGCTCTACCACCGGTTAAAGCCGGCGGTAAGCGAACGGCTTTTCTTTTTTGAGAGTTTTTTTAAGTTATTTTCTTTCGTTCATTTAAACCCTCACCGTTGTATTCAATATGCGTAGCTGATTTGGGGTGAAGAGGTGCTTTTGCTTCAAACAGAAATAAGCATATCTTTGTTAAAAATTAGTTAACATGACCCGTTTAAGTGTAAACATAAATAAAGTGGCCACCATCCGCAATGCACGTGGTGGTAATGTTCCTGATGTGTTAAAGGTAGCCATGGATTGTGAGTTGTTTGGCGCTCAGGGCATCACAGTTCATCCACGTCCGGATGAGCGGCACATCCGCTACGCCGATGTGAGGGCGCTTAAGCCATTGGTTACTACCGAGTTTAATATTGAAGGCAACCCTCAGCCCGAATTTATTAAGCTGGTGCTTGAAGTAAAGCCTCATCAGGTTACCCTGGTGCCCGATGCTCCGGATGCCTTAACTTCCAATCAGGGTTGGGATACTATAAAACATGCATCCTTTTTGAAGCAGGTAATTGCTGAGTTTCATCAGCACGGCATACGCACCTCCATTTTCGTTGATCCCATTCCGGAGATGGCCCGTGCTGCCGCAGATACCGGTACCGACAGGGTAGAGCTTTATACTGAAAGCTATGCCACCCGGTTTTTCAACAATCCTGAAGAAGCGATTGCACCTTTCGTTGAAACTGCCCGTGCTGCCTATGCGGCTGGTCTGGGAATAAATGCCGGTCATGACTTAAGCCTGGATAACCTTACTTACTTTGTTAAACACATACCAAACCTGCTCGAGGTCTCGATCGGGCATGCACTTATTTCTGAAGCTCTTTATCTGGGCCTACAGGAAACCATTCGTCGTTACCTGCAGGCTTTGCAATAATTTAGCTCACACATTCGCTATGGAATTACAATACAAACATTTTGGTGAAGGCCAGCCGGTAATTATCCTGCATGGCGTATTTGGCATATCTGACAACTGGGTAAGCATAGGCCGTAAGATTGCCGAAAAATTTTCGGTTTACATTCCGGATCAACGCAATCATGGAAAGTCGCCCCACAGCGCTACATTCAATTATTTTGCCATGAGCGATGATCTGAATGAGTTTATTCGAACCCACCAATTGGAGAAGCCTATACTCCTTGGACACAGCATGGGTGGCAAAGTTGCTATGACCTATGCGCTTGAGCACCCGGATACGGTTGATAAACTGGTGGTGGTTGACATAAGTCCCCGTAAGTACCCGGGACGTAATGTTCATTTCGAAATGATTGAAGCCATGATGGCGGTAGATTTTGATGAGGTGGAAACGCGGGAGCAGGTGGAAGAACAGCTAAAATCTAGTATACCTTCCCGGCGAATCAGGTTGTTTGTAATGAAAAATCTATACCGTAAAACCCGGCATACCTTTGACTGGCGGCTAAACCTGCCGGCCATTAGTGCCAATATGGATTTTATTTTTGATGGCGTTCAAAGCACGGACACCTTTGAAGGCCCCACACTCTTTGTTAGGGGAGGCAAGTCGGATTATATACAGAAGGATGATTATCAGCTTATTAAAAAGATGTTCCCTGCGGCTGAAATTGAAACCATAGATAATGCTTCACATTGGGTACATGCTGAAGCCCCCGATGAATTGTGTGCATTGTTCAGCAGTTTTCTGGGAAAAGAATGTGTGCCACCCGGCGCTGAATAGATTCCGCAAGATGATTTTCGCATTTTTTAAGCATAGCGCCCTGACGGAATAAGAACTTGAATTATTATCGCGTTATTCGGCAAAAAAAATGGTAGTTCGAGTTATCCAAACCACCGGAGAAAAGGTTTGCGAAAGTTAGTATCGTTTAACATTCAGCGAGGAAACCGCAGCATCAAATTCAATATATATTTTATGGGTGGTTTTCTCAAAATCGGGCGTACGATACAATCCGTTTTGTATTTTGTTGAACCCGGAAAAGTTGCGGCTGCTAAGTGCAGTTTCGGTTTTAATTTCTGCACCGGAAGTTTCGGGGATTTTAATGCTGATGGAAGCAGCGCCGGCTGCTATATTGAGGTAAGTTTCAGGGGATTGGTCACCGAGTTTCAGGTCGATGGATGATGCGCCACCATCAATATCGATAAGCCCTACCTTATATTTGCTCAGATCAAAATCAATGGACGATGCGCCAATATCAAGGTCGAAATCCCAGCTTACGCGTTGGTTAAGTCCGATCTTTACACGATTGCCCCGGTTGGACATCTTAATTTTGCCTTCCTGCAGATTAAGCTGTATGTATCGCTTTGTGCTGTCATCACGTGAAGTCATGCTGTAATTACCTATGGAGCCCTGTTTGTAAAAAGTAAGCAGCATATTGTCATCTATATCTTCGGCAAGTTTAAATTCACCGGCAGCGGCTTCCAGTTTTAATTCCGCTTGTTGTATGGCCGAATCGTAGGGCTGCGATAAAGGCTGCCCTTCATCATAACTTTCCTGATAACTTTCTCTGTTGTCATTCCAGCCGCGTTGACGGTCTTTACGATCGAACCGGAAATGATAGTATCCGGAATCGTCATAGCGGTTTACCAGGATTACGGCAAACACAATGGCCACAACTGAAAATATCAGCTTCAAATAATCTTTGGCTGGAATAATGGAGATCCCCCACAAGATAAGTACCAGAGGCCAGAGCCGCCATAGGGTTACCCAGTCGAAATAAATAATTCCGACGTTTTTTAAGATGAACATAATCCCGATAAGCACCAGTACCACACCCCAGAATATCTTTTTATAGCTCATGATTGTGTTTTTTTTAAGGATTAAACTGCAGTTTCATTGTCGGATGCACCGGAAGAAGAGGAAGGGAAGTTTCTATCATTGGGGTTGAGTGAAGGAGAATCCCTGAAGGTTTCTTCTTTTGTGTTTTTCTTTTGCAGATTGGTAAAAATAAGCAACACTCCAAACGCGATGAGCAATAATGGCCATAGATCGCTCATATTTATAGTTGGAAGAAAGCGATCGAGCAGAAATATGGCTCCGATAATAATGAGCAATGTACCTCCGATAAGACTTCCTTCTACTTTTTTACGTTCTGTTGTAGCGGTGTTTGAGGTGGTTTTGCCAGGAGGTATATTTTGGTTGTATCCCTGATAAGTTTCGCCCTTTCCACTTTGGGGGTCGTTCTCAGTTTCTGTTGCATCTGATGGCCGGAACATGTGGTAGGGCTCGTATGAAGGGACATCTGGCAAAATAATCCACAAAATAATATAGAGCAGTATGCCGCTTCCTCCAAAGATAACCAGTAAAACGAATAGCAATCGCACAATAGTTGGGTCCATGCCAAAAAAGTTGGCTATACCACCGGCTACTCCGCCAATTACCCGTCCTTGTCCCATGCGGTAAAGTCTTGAGTTGTTCATAACAAATAAAATTAAGTTGTTGTCTTACCTTTTGACGTCACCATCCAAAAATGGTTACATACCTCTTACAAACACCGAAATGCCTTCCGGGTTCAATCAGTAATTTTTTGAGCCTTGCGTATAGCCCGGGCTGCAACCACTATACTGAGTTCATATAAACCCCATAGGGGAATAACCACTAAAATCTGGCTCACTACATCGGGAGGTGTGATAATGGCAGCCACGGTAAGCAGAATTACAATCATATAACGCCTGTTGCGACGCAAAAATTCGGGTGTGAGGATGCCTACCTTAGCCAGAAAGAATACAAATACCGGCAACTCAAAAATTATTCCCATTGAAAAAGTAACCGATATCACTGTGGAGATATAGGAGTTAAGAGCAATCTGATTGGTCACCGCATCACTTACCTGATAGTTGCCAAAAAAGTTTAAGGTTAGCGGAACAATAAGAAAGAAACTAAAGAGCAAGCCAAGTATGAACAACACTGACATCACCAGTACCGCTCCACGGGAGTGTTTTCGCTCGTTCTCATACAAAGCAGGACGAATAAATCTCCATATTTCCCAGATAATATAAGGCGAAGCCACAGTTAATGCCGTGAAAAAACTGATGTACATATGCATGAGAAATTGTCCCGATAAGTTGATGTTGATCAGGTTGAGCTTTATACTCCCCAGACAGATAGAAGGCATATGCAATAGCTCACCCAACCGGCAAAGTGCACGGTTGGAAATAAAGTCATCGTTCAGGGGTGCCAGAATTATACGGTCGAAGATAAACTCACGGTTTACAAACGCTACAATGAAAAAAAGTACAATGGCCAGAGTTGAGCGAAACAAATGACCGCGCAGGGCATTCAAGTGGCCCCACAGTGACATCTCATCTTTCTCTTCCGAGGTCCTGTCTTTTTGCTTTTCTGAAACTTTACCGGCCATAACTTAATGCTTATTCGTGTCCAAAATTAAGGATTCCATCCAAATGAAAGGTTAATTTTTAATTGGAGTGCTCAATTTTAATGGATAAGACTCATTTCAGACCATGTTTAGATTCAAATAGTTTTAAAACAGAATTTGATGAGGGTGCGATATCAATTAGATGTATTAATTTTTTGATTCATTTTGTCAATAAGCGGGGTTGGGAATTAGTTTAAAAATTATTATTGTTTTCCGGTAAAACCGGATTTTAGTTAATAATTTAATTTAACCTTAGTCCTCACTGTTGATAATGTCTCGGGCTTTACACATCTCGATATTTCCAATCTGCCAATGGGTACTTACATTCTGAAAGTGTTGGATAAAGAAGAAACAGGAATTTATAAATTATTGAAAAAATAATTGATTTTTAAACTCTTGTCTATACTTGCTAAAGAGGCTTCCTTGTCTGAGGAGGTCTCTTTCGTTAAGTAGCTGTACATAATTGGCAATGAATACTTTGACTTGAGCTTTTCAATTCTCAATTAAGGGTTTCGGCCAAATGGAATTGATGCCGGATGATTGGAAGAATATGTATTGGAAGGTAAGTGTTGGATAGTCAAGTCAGGCTTAATTCCCAGCTTTCGCTTCCAAACGCTATTATGGCACTATATATTACTGCTGCCTGTCTTGTGTCCGGTCTAATCTCTTATCTTTTATTAAACAGCAGGCAGCTATCGCCATAGCTCAGGAATCTGTAGTTATGGATAAGTGCATGTTCATACACCTTTTTCCAGTCCTCACCCACGAATGCAGCTACCAGCATTAACAAGGTGCTGCGAGGCTGGTGAAAATTGGTGACCAACGCATTGCATATTCTAAAGCGATAGCCGGGTACAATCATAATGCTGGTTATCGCCCTGATGGTGTTTATCCGGCAGCGGCTCATGTAATCAACAATGCCCTGTAGTGTTTCTGCCGCCGGGTATATGGTTTCTGTTTCATAGGGCATCCATTGTGGTATAACAAGCGGCTGTTCAGGCTCTTGCACATGATTCTCAATGAGCTGCACACCGAGCCAGTATAAGCTTTCGAGTGTCCGCATACTGGTGGTGCCCACCGGGATAATATCTCTGTCCAGCGATTGAATCAGGCGTATAAGAAAAGCTTTATCCACAAGTATCTCTTCCGCATGCATGTGGTGTTCGCGAATATCGTTGGCCGATACGGGTTTAAATGTGCCTGCCCCCACATGCAGGGTGAGAAATTCCAGCGAGACCCCGTTGTGAGACAGCGATTCCAGTAAGCCGGACGTAAAATGAAGACCGGCAGTAGGGGCGGCCACTGAACCATTGTGTTGGGCGTAAATCGTCTGATACCGGTCATTGTCAGTATCAATGGCTTCACGTTTGAGGTAAGGTGGCAATGGAATTTTTCCGGCGTACTCCAAAACCTGCTCAAAAATAAGATCCGACGGCTCCCAGGAAAATAATACCTCCCACGCATCATCCAGCATCCTGCCTTTATTGGCAGTTAGTACAACTGTGCCTTCCGGTGTTGGAACGTCCATCTGCAAAG
Source organism: Lentimicrobiaceae bacterium (assembly GCA_028697695.1). Taxonomy (GTDB): domain Bacteria; phylum Bacteroidota; class Bacteroidia; order Bacteroidales; family Lentimicrobiaceae; genus Lentimicrobium. The sequence goes on along the minus strand of JAQVEI010000102.1, from coordinate 1,719 downwards.
TCCCTGATTTCCATTTTCGGGCATTCCCAATAAAACATTTCCAGGTAGCAGTTCCGGCAGAAGTTCTTTCGCCGGTTCTGGACTGTAAACAAAATACCTCCACACCGGCTCCTCGTTCAGTGATAAAACGCAGACGGGCATGTATAACGCGGGTATTGTTGAAAACCAACATCGCCTGACGAGGCAAAAAAGAACCGATTTGACCAAAGGTTGTCTCCGATATCTCTCCACCATTCAATACAATGAGTTTTGATTCGTCACGCCTGTCTGCCGGAAACCGGGCAATACGTTCATCAGGAAGAGGATAATCATAATCTGATATCCGGATATCTAAAGGTTCTTTCATCCTGTGTACAATAGTATCATTAAAGGAAGGCAAAATTAACCAAATTGTTAAATGTGGGTGACAAATCCACGTGTGCAATTGATTTACGTAACGTAAATTCATTAAATTTTGTTAAGAAAACTAAAAAACCAAATAAGTTTTGTAGTTTTGCCGCAGAAAAAATGCTCATTATGGAAACACGCGATAAAATCATTGCCACGGCATCCGGACTATTCTTAAAAATGGGTATCCGAAATATTACCATGGATCAAATCGCTACTGAGGCGGGGGTTTCCAAGCGTACCATTTATGAGTTGTTCCGTGATAAGGATGATTTGGTCATACAGTCACTCATTCAGCTTATCATCAATAACAACAAGAAACTGATTAGCATTATTGAGCAGTCCAGGCATGTTATAGAGGCTGTCTTTTTGATTATGAGGCGTGAGGTAGAGCATAGAAATTCATATTCTCAGATATTTATCGAGGATATAAAAAAATACTATTCCACGGTGAATGAGTCGCTTTATGGCCACAAAGAAAGCCTGAAAGAGTTTTCAGCATCTTATACCCTTTTAGAAAGAGGTATTCGTGAGGAAATATTCAGGCAGGATATCCAGATTGAGCTGGTTGATAATTTTCTGTATGAACTGATTCACCTTATGGAAAAAAGCGAACGTATTAAAGCCTTAAAGCCAGATCCTGAAGCAGTTTTGAGGAGTGTTTTTTTACCTTATTTAAGGGGCATTTGTACGCAAAAGGGTATTATGCTGATGGAGTGTTATTTTGAAAATCTTACAGAACTTATATAATTCAACATGAGAGTAAAACTTTTATTTCTTTTTTTTCTTCCGTTTTTTTCGGGAACTCTGAATGCCCAGGAACGGCTTACATTAAGCTTGCAGCAAGCCCGGCAAACCGCTTTGGAATACAACAAAACCATGAGCAATGCCGATTTGGCGCGCGATAAAGCCACCTATGCTGTAAGAGAAGCCATTGCCAATGGATTGCCACAGGTAAATGCAACTGCGGATTATTCCAATGCGCTGGGCGCCAAAATGTCTATTCGTTTCTCAGAGGATATGCCTGCTTCGGAGATTGAGATAAAGCCGCAAAGCAGTTTTAACCTGAATGTGAACCAGCTTATTTTTAATGGTAATTATCTAGTGGGCGTACAAATTGCACGTCTTTATGATCGCTTGGCCGACTTAAGCTATGAGAAGTCGGTACTGGATATCACCACTCAGGTTACCGAAGCATATCATCTGGTGCTGGTATCCCAGGAGCTGCTTGGGCTGTTGAATAAAAACCTGAATAACCTTGAGGCGCTGCATGAGAAAACAACTGCTTTGGTCACTTTCGGTATTATTGAGCAAACGGATCTGGATCAGCTT
>JAQVEI010000101.1:1771-7899 GCA_028697695.1 Lentimicrobiaceae bacterium | reverse complement strand
CGAAACATAATCAGCAAAGATTGTTTAATGCAGGCATTAGAATAGGTTATAGGTACCGGTTTTAAAAAATCATGTGTTGTATGGAGAAAACGACCAATCCAATTAATAAGCTCTCGTTTATATAATATTGCACGATTAGCAGCATCATCACTCCCCGCTATCCCAACCCTACCCTTCTACTACCGGTATGCAGCAAATCATTATCCTTTTGCAGGGATGGTTCCTTACGGATAGCCTCCCTAAAAAAATGGTATGAAAAAAAATTTTGCTTTTTACTTGACAAACTAATTTATTAGTTGTACATTTGTACTTATATAACTAAAACGTTAGTTACTAACTGAGGACACAACCATGAAGGAACTTACAAAAGCAGAAGAGCAAATCATGCAAATTCTCTGGAGGCTCGGCAAGGGGTATGTAAACGATTTTTTGGAATATTTTCCCGAACCCAAACCTGCATACAATACGGTTTCAACTTTCATACGCATCCTGGAAAAGAAAGGGATAGTAGGTCATGAAAGCTTTGGCAAGGCCCATCGCTATTACCCATTGATTAGCAGAAAAGATTATATCCGTTTCACCATGAAGCAAATGCTCGATGGATACTTCAACAATTCATACAAAAAGATGGTTTCCTTTTTTGCGCGTGAAAACAACTTGACCATCAATGAGATGGAGGAAATCAGGTTATTGATGGAACAACAGATCGAGGAAAAAAAGAAAAAATCATGACGCCATTTCTTTTATACCTGATTAAGGTAGCCGTGCTCAATGCAATTTTTGTTGGCTTCTACAGCTTTTCAATCAAGCCAGGCAGAAACTTTAGGTTGATGCGGGCAATATTGCTTGCTGCCATATTTATTCCGCTACTTATACCCTTACTGTCCGCGCCGCCCATTTTCAATGCCGATAACCCGGCACCTTTGTATGTCATTCAAATGAATCAGGACACCGTGACAACCACAACCGCCTCTCCCACGGTTTTTTCTTCACCGAATTTATACTTGCTCATTTACACAACAATTACCGGATTATTGGCTTTGGGCATGCTGCTTTCACTTTTTTCTATACTAAATCGTTTGCGGAAGTCAAGGAGTCGCCAAACCATATACGGTAAAATTTATCTCGACGATAAAGCCTTAGGGCCGTTTTCATTTTTTCGATGGGTATTTTTCTCACCGGTAAGCGTGAATCACCCTTCATTTGATTTATTGCTTCGCCACGAATTCAGTCATGTGGCTCACATGCACAGCATCGACAGGCTGATTTCCAACCTGTTTAGGGTATTTATCTGGTTCAGCCCGTTTGCACATATCAACCACCGGCTATTATCAGAGGTGCATGAATACCAGGCCGATGCCGATGCCATCACCTCACTTACAGACATTGGCCTTTATCATAAGCTTCTTAGGTCATTTAACGGATTCCAGGAGCACCATCACCTTGCCAATCAATTCAGTTCTCACCTTAAAAAACGAATTATCATGTTAAATAACCTCAAAGACAGCAAGATTAGCCTGGCTCGCCTACTGTCAGGTATTGTACTTGTTACAGCAGCGGTATTGTTCGCTGCGATGGTTCAGCCCGGAGAAAAGCTAAAAGACCAGGTATTCTCACAAAGTATTCAAAACCCTTTGAATGCCCAGGCTACATCATTCAACCTAACGCCTCAAAATGATGGAGAAGTGCTTCCTGTTTTCCCGGGAGGAGAAGAAGCGCGTATTCAATTTTTTAGGGAAAATCTCCGTTATCCCAATCAGGCACGTCAGAATAACATAAAAGGCAATGTGGATTACACCATTACTATCGATGAAAACGGCAAAGTTACCCACCCTGAAATTCAAAAAGGATTGGGCTACGGCTGCGATGAAGAAGTGCTGAGAGTGCTGTCAATTATGCCAGACTGGAAACCAGGCTCCCGCAATGGCAAACCTGCCGCTTTTAAACTACCTTTTACTGTTGCTTTCGGCTTTTCGGATGATGCTTCAAAAGGTGCAACAATGGACCAAAATGATGACAATGCCATATACACTGTGGTGGAAATGGTTCCCAGTTTCACGGGAGGCGATAAAGCGCGGATAGAGTATCTGCAAAAAGCCATCATCTATCCCGAACAAGCACAAAAAGACAAGGTAGAGGGAACAGTTTATGTAAGCTTCGTGGTTGAGAAGGATGGAAATATTTCAGATGTAAAAGTGTTGAGGGGAATAGGCAGCGGATGTGATGAGGTTGCCATAAAGGCCGTCTCGGAAATGCCGCCCTGGGAACCGGGTAGGAGTAGAGGAAAGCCTGTCAGGGTCCAGTTTAATATGCCCTTGAAGTTTACCCTTCAGGTTGAAAAAGATAAAGAAACGAAGTAAGCGCTCACCCTGAAAAAGAATCATAAATCCAGCGCTAACCCCGAGGAGGTTATCATAGTGATTAACTGTCACTCCTTCGGGGTTTTGTATGTAGTGTGTTGCCCTTAGTCCAATGCCATCCCCGAAGGGGTGCCATTATAACAAAGATTTAAGAACCAATGGCATATACAACAGCGGCTATAATAACAATAGCCACTATCAATACAATACATCCCATAGAGAGGGAACATCCTTCGCCCATGGTATCAAGAAATCCATCCCCTTTTTCTCGGGCCAACAGACCGACAAGAAATACAACGGCAATTACGATAAGAATCCACATAACCTGCTTTTTATAAGAATAATCGAAAAGTACCTATCATCTTCGAGAGATAATGTAAGTAACCCGAAGAATTTCCATTGAAAATAATATCAATAAATATCGCTTCTCCTTCTGTGTCTGATTCGATTTGCAGAGCTCCAATTTCCAAATTCTCCTTAGTCCGGATACACCAGCTATACTCCCCTTCACAATTTGATAAGAGGTTGAAGGTGGTGCCATCAGTAAACCGAAATTCAGCATAAGGCCGACCATTTACATTTGGATAATAGTAAAACGACACTTCCGATTTGTCATAATCTCCTGTAGATGTTACGGGGTAATAAACAGAATATTCATCATTTTCAGCCTGAGAGGTAGTATTTTCTTTCCAGCATTCAGCAAGCCTTTGGAGGTATTCCCATTCAGACAACTCTTCTTTAATCCACTTACAACCCTTCTCTTTGGCTTCAAGTTCTTTTTGAGATAACATATAAGGATCCATTAGTGCACTTTCCAAATCAACACATTCGCAGAAATCGAGACGGGTAGCGCAACTCTGCAGAGAAAGCGTAATAATCAACGCGAAGAAAATTTTGACATACTTTTTCATAAATTATTTATTTTGTGTTGTTTTAAACAGGTTATTTAAACATTACAAATTGCTTCTACATTTATACAGTGCTTATCCAGTTAAGCTTTACCTTGAGATTTGATGTTGATAATAAAAACCCGGAAAATAATTCTACCGAATAAGCGATTGATATGTTCATCGTTCAGTCATCAATAGATTTGACAAAATTTTACAGAAACGCATAATCTGTATAACAACCCACAAAAAAGCATGTCGGATTAAAGCTTTACTGGTACTGTTATTCCTTACAAAAAAAGAAAGAAAGCACTATGAAAAAAAATCCATTTCTATCCAGGTTAAGGAGAGGGAGAAAGTAAAATGTTATGGATGCTTTAACGAAAAAAGGTAAACCCTGTTTCCTGAATAAGTTGATTTACAGCCCTATTCAGTGATTGTATCTTAATTTTTGATTTAGGGTTTGCTAATTTCAACTCAAGTAAATATTTTTGGATTTGGTAATATTTATTTGAGGTGAATAATAATTCCTGTTCACTAATCTGCTTAAGAATATTTTTGCACAATTGTCTGTTGCCTGAATGAAACAATGCTATTGCATGAATGAGTGACAAAGCTGTATAGTATCCATCTTCAATTGGACCGGCATGTCTTATATAATCAGTTTGAGCCAGGACGATCATTTGCATAGCTTCATCATGTTTTCCTACGAGATTAAAAGCATCAGCAAGAATAAATTGGAAGAAGGGGAAATAGTTTTCTGTATCAGGATATCGTTTTTGTTTTTTTTCTTCCTTTAAAGCAATTTCGGTCCACTCATCGAGCTGCCTACTATCTTTTTTTACGCTCGCATCCAGTAGATTGGCCATTATTTTGCGGGCCTGAACAAAAGGATGGATGGATGCATCAACAGAAATCTGGTTTATCTGTTGTATATACAGAGATGCTTCAACATATTTTTGAGTTAAAATACTTCCGAAGTGAAGCAAGCAATATGCAAAAAGCTGCGCTTCCGGCGTCCTCTTTTCCTGGGCATACAGCCTTATTAGTTTGGAATATCCATCGCCCAACCCGTCAATATATGGATGACGCTCGAAAAAGAAAATCTGAGCTACTTTGTTGCTACTCAGAAAGCCTTCAAGCGAATTTAAAAGAGAAGGGAATTGCACCAATTGTCTGGCAATATTCCCACAAGCCTTTTGATAATTAAAGTCCAGACCTGCAGTCAACTCAATGTTATAGAATTCCTTAATAAAGTAAACCATTTCTTCGTTTACTTCTGTGTTTTCAATCCTTGCGGCATTTGCCAACAGTTCGTCCAAAGAGCTAAATCCGCAATATCGTACAAGATATGAAATGGTGATTGATGATGGCTCTGTATTGTCCTGAATAAATCCGAAAAACCTGCGTAGTGTCTGTGCGCTGATTTGAACTTTAATATTCTTATAAATGTGGTTGGATAACTCTTCACATTCAGCAGCAGAGCTTAAGTTTCTGCCGAACCTTGATTGTATTGCTTTGAGCAATACCGGCTTTACAGATAAAGTCGATTTCATGCCCATTTCAAGTAAAAGGTTTTACTTTATTTAAAAAAGCTGAACTTTAAATTGTGCTTGACATGACACAAAATTAATTCTAATTCCGCATCTTTCAAAATATTTAAGAATCCTTATTATTCGCAGGATTAAAACAGTAAGGAGAGTGATTACAGGTATTGTTTTGAATCATTTCATGAATGATTAAACAGCTTCAAACGCTGCACCTCTCATTAATTGACAAGCAATTTTTTAACAACTGCTTTCCCGGAAACTTTGAGGTGAACAATATAAAATCCAGGAGTAAGACAGTCCAATGCTATCCGGCAAGGATTAGTATCGGCTTTTGCTTTAATTCGTAGCGAGCCGTGCAGATCATAAATAAGAATATCCTGCTGCACAGGCATGAGGTGATCCCATTTAACAAACACTTCCTCTGATGCCGGGTGGGGAAACAACACCACCTCATCATTTTGGCTTAACTTATCTGAAATTCCGGCCGTTGGGCAGGCAAAATATAATATATATCCCTGACGATCAGTCGCGCTTTTCGACAGGAAGCGGAGCATAAAAGTTTCAGTGGTGGTAGAAGTTGGCGGAGGTACCACATTGCCTGATAAGGCATAGAGTAAAGGTGCTGATTCACTTGTTCCGTCGTAAATCCACAGTGAATCGTAGCCGGGTTCAAGATCAAGTTGATGGAATGAAAGCTGTAAAGGCCCGGCATGCATACTTTTCACTATTTCTGTGTACAATTGATTGGCAACATAACCCCGGTACGGACCTCCGGTATCTAAAAGACTGTCGGCACATGCATCCGAATTTATACCGGTAAATTTATCAGCAATAAGTTGCCACAGATCTTCATAACCATTATCGTATCCTAATGCCCAAATACCAATGCCGGCAATACCACGTCGATTCACCATATTATATTTTGCTTCCAGGCTTCGGGTATCATCACAGAAGCATTGACGCCAGCCCGCAGAATTGTAACTAAAATAAGGATTAAAGCTATACGGGTCCCACTTTAAATTACTCCGGTTGTAGTATCCGCTGTTGTTGTTGCGAATAACCCTGTACGTTAGAGCCACACCCTGTCCGGTAGTTAATGCCGGCAATATATCACCGTTTACCGGCCATTCACGGCCATAATAAGGCTGTCCCAGAATAAGCTTATCCACAGGCACTCCCTGACTTTGATAATAAGTAAGCGAGGCCGACACCCCATAAGAGAAAGTAGCCACCATGGGCCATAAGCCTGAAACCGGGCCTGCCAGGCTGCTGCCATTCCAGTAATAATCATAAGCCATAATGACAAAAAAATCAGCAACAGATGACAAAGC
>JAQVEI010000101.1:0-1761 GCA_028697695.1 Lentimicrobiaceae bacterium | reverse complement strand
CTAAAAATGCAAAAAAAGAATCATGGGATTGCCTTTACGGTCGATGTCTCCCACTTTATCGGAACGGGACACTTCCAATACTGCGATACCCACGAAAGCGAGGATAAACAAGTACAGTAATAATCATAAGCCATAATGACAAAAAAATCAGCAACAGATGACAAAGCAGGCATATCAAAAGTATTGTTCCAGTTAACCGCTGGAACGGCTATGCTCAATTCAATATCCGGAATTGCCTGCCTAATGGTTTGCGCTAAAAATTGCACGCAGGCAGTGAATGCAGCTTGCTGGGATGCCGGTATAGATTCAAAATCCAGATTTATACCCTGTGCTCCACGGGAATTAATCCGGGATATAAGCTTCTCTGCCAGGTTTTGTTGCGCCACCGGGCTGTTGAAGAAAGTAGAATGCCCCGAAAACAAGGTAACACACAAATGAACTTTCACTCCATGAGCAAGTGCTGTATCAATTACCGGATCGGTAGCCCATCCATGATCGGAAACCGGATTGCCGGTGAGCGCATCCACTTCATAGGAAAAGTAACATAAATCGGTGAGCAGATGCCATTGATAGTTCTTCCAGACATTGCCACTCCAAAAAGGGTGATAGCCGAATACCCGTTTCTCCAAAACAGATGAATGCAACGTAATTTCAGACCGGACATCCTGGTCAAAGCCATGAATACTGTCATATTGCGTGGCTGTAAGTGCTCCCATTGCATTCCATTTCATTTGTTCCAGCCGATGAATGCTTTCGTGTTGAGCTGAGCTTTCATTCACCATTACAGTTAAAAACAGTAAAAAAAAGCACAACAAATGACCACCGGGGTTTTGATTCATGTTTTAGTTTTATTTAATATGTTGACTGGTCGAAAATGAATGAAATGGTATTCAGCCGGAACGCTTACGCGATTGGTTATATGCACATTAGAAAATATGATGCATCTTGTTTTTATTTCTCCAACCGGCATCGTAGCGGTTGTTAACAAAATATATCAAGACGTCAGCATCGTAACGATTCTCGGCGAACCAGATTTTCTTATCTGCATCGTAGCGGTTTTCCACGAAAAACCAACGACCATCAGTATCTGTATCATAACGATTATCAACCTTAAAAACAAGTAAATCAGCATCATAGCGATTACTTACAACATAAACCTTAAAGTCGGCATCATACCTGTTGTTACAACTATATATTTTTTGAGCTGTAGCTAAAGTATGGGACAATAGCAAAATAATTACTACAAAAGCGAACGGGCTGTACTTTGGCTTCATAATACACAAAGTTACACCATTTCGGCAATTATAGCTAAAAATTAAGATAAAAGTCCGTGGTTAAATTCCGGTATTCAAGCGTGTATAAACCGGGATGTTCACGAATAACCAGTTCATTGCTTTCAACAGGCTGACTGCTGAAAGAAAATTCCAGCAAAACCCGATTGGCTTCTGAATGCGGAAAAGGCTTAACATCTATGCGCCGTTTGAGAATTAATCCATTTTCGCTTGCTTTTGAAATAAAGGAGTGTGCCTGCAAGGCAGGAAAAACTATTCCAAACCTTCCTGCCTGTTGAAGCAGGCGTGAAGCTCCTGCAATCAGTAGTTCAACGGGCAGAGAATCGTCGCTGTGGCGTGCAAGGTTTCTGCTAAATGATGGGGTTTTTAATGAATTAATGAAAAAGGGAGGATTGCTTATGATATAATCGTAATTTATTCCGGCCCTCTCCATATGGTGATTGAAATCTGAAGCTTCAGCATTTAATCT
>JAQVEI010000100.1 GCA_028697695.1 Lentimicrobiaceae bacterium | reverse complement strand
TTTCCCTTCCTTTTTCCACATATCAATAAGGGCTGGAATAAAGTAAATTCCGGGTTCTACGGTAAGTACAAATCCCGCCTGCAATCTGCGTCCCAGCCTTAAGAAGGCGGTTCCAAACTGTTCTGAGCGTTTTATTTCATCATCATATCCCACATTGTCTTCACCCAGGCCTTCCATGTCGTGTACGTCCATGCCCATCATATGACCCAGCCCATGAGGAAAGAATAAGGCGTGTGCGCCCTGCTTAACAGCTTCGTTGGTGTCGCCTTTCATCAGCCCTGTCTTCTTCAGACCCTCCACGATTACTTGGGCGGCAAGCAGATGGATGTCGCGGTAAGCTACACCCGGCTTAATGGCCTCAATGGCCTTCACATTGGCCTCCAATACAATTTCGTAGATTTCTTTCTGGCGCTCATTAAATTTCCCACCTACGGGAACCGTACGGGTAATATCACTGGAATACAATGTTTCCACCGACTCACAGCCGGCATCTACCACCATCATTCTACCTTCGGTAAGTATGTTACCATGGTTATGGTTGTGCAAGGTTTGTCCGTCCATACTTAGAATAACCGGGAAAGAAACCGGACCGGCTTTTGCAAGTGCAATACCTTCGATGGTTCCGGCAATTTCCTGTTCTTTAATTCCGGGATGAGCCATTTTCATTGCAGTGGTGTGCATGATACCAGCTACATCGACCATTTTTTCGATTTCGGCAATTTCCTCATCGCTTTTTATTGATCTGAGTTTAATTACACCTTTTATCAATTCGGATGATGCCGCGGCTTTTAATTCGCCAGGAGACAACCCGAGTATTTCTGAAAGCATAATTTTGGTTTCGGCACGGTAAGGTGGCAAAAAATGCACCTGAATTCTGTCTTCCAATGCATCTTTAATCATCCGTGTGAACTCACTCAAGGGCAAAGAGGTATCTACACCAGCCAACTTGCCACGTTCAGCTAAGGATGGCTGCGGCCCCATCCAGATAATATCGTCCATATCCACATCGTTACCAAACAGGTAGTCTTTCCCATTTTCAAGATTAATTATACCGGCCAGCCCGGGTTGATTGATGCCGAAAAAATAACTGAAAGCACTATCCTGACGATAGTGATAGGTGTTGGAAGGATAGTTGAAGGCAGCTTCTGCATTTCCAGGCAGAATAATAATGCCACTTTTAACTTCGTATCTGAGCGCATGACGCCGATTGGCGTAAATTTCCGGTTTAAACATATGATAAAATTTAAATGACTAAGTATTAAACAAGGGCAAACAAGCTTGCTTTACAAAAGTATGAAAAATTTTGAAGGAATTTAGTCCAATGAGAAGCAAATTGAAGCAGATGAAACGAAGCACCCGGAAAACCGGCACGATCCGGCTATCCGCAATTGTTATTGAGGGATAGATAGATATCAGGAGATCCCCTAAGCTTCATTACCCAATAAGCCAATAATATTTTATTTAAACCAAAGATTCCGGATTAAATATCAGCTATTTCGGATTCTTTTTTCAATAATGCTGGTAGAATACCCTGGCAAAAAAGCTATGGTTTGCACCTGCCCGCCTTTGGCCGCAACGATATCATACCCAACAATTTCATGGGGTTTATAATCCGCTCCTTTCACCAGGATATCCGGTTGAATGTGTTTGATCAACTCATAAGGGGTTTCATCATCGAACAACACAACCGCATCCACAAAAAACAGTGATGCCAGAATAACGGCTCTTGACTGCTCATCATTGATGGGTCGGCCTTTGCCTTTTAATTTGCGGGTTGAAGCATCGGTATTAAGCCCAATGATTAAAATATCTCCCAGATCAGCGGCTTTGGCCAGATAATCTATGTGTCCCGGATGGATAAGATCGAAGCAGCCATTGGTAAAAACGATGCGTTTGTCCTTAAATCTCCAATAAGCCAGGGTACGGTCAATCCGGGAGGGTGACAATATTTTCTGTTGAATGATCTCCGGGTTTGTCATATTTACGACGATTATATATTGGCAATAAAACCAGTGAAAATATTCCTGCAATGATAATCATAATGGTTTGGGAGGCCCAAATCAGCCAACCCAGGGCATATCCTTTGGTTTCCGGTACATTCCATAAAAACAGTGTTTCAGCAACAATGGCCGGATAAATTCCTATTCCGCCCTGAACTACCATAATACCAACAGAACCGAACACGAGCACGGCGAGGCCGGCATCCAGGCCCAGTCCGGCAGTTTCGTTCAGGCTAAAGAAAACCACATAGGCCATCAACAGATACAATATCCAGATAATAATGGTGTAAACTACGAACATGAAAGGCTTTTTTATCCGCACCAGCGAACGCATTCCTTCAAGAAAACCAATCATCAAACTATAAATTTTCTGATAGAACCTGGTATGGGAAAAGCGGCGGTGGATAAACCAGATTGTTAAAACCATGACTGCAAATGCACCAATCAGCAATAAAGTTAAATAACCGCTACCAACTAAATCAAAGGCAAATTTTTGTTGAAGAGGAGCATAAATTTTTTGGTTAATGTAAACCTGAATTTTACCGGATTGGGTAAATATCATGATAAGGAAGAGCAAAACGAAAGTGAGCATATCAATTACTCTCTCGGAAATAACGGTACCAAAAGATTTGTTGAATGGTATTTTTTCGTAGCGGGCCAGGATTCCGCACCGACTAACCTCCCCCAGCCTGGGAAGTACCAGATTGGCAAGGTAGCCAATCATTACCGCCATAAAGACATTTGCACCTTTTGGTTTGTAGCCCAATGGGTTGAGCAGAATTTTCCACCGGGCTGCCCGTGCAATGTGACTAAATATCCCCAGAATGAATGCCACAATCATCCATGAATAGTTTGCAATTTTAAAAGATTGGAAAATTTCATGTTTTTGCTGTCCGGAAAGGTTGCGCATAAAGAGCCAGATAAAAAACAGGCCAATTCCCATAAACAGGCTAAAGCGCAATACGTCAAAGAGTTTTTTCTTCACAGTCGGCTAAACGATATGATTGTTTGCATCCGGGAATACGATGTTGGGCTGGAAATTTTTCGCCTCTTCGGGCGACATTTGAGCAAAAGCAGCAATAATAATCATATCGCCCGGTTGTGCTTTACGGGCAGCAGCCCCATTCAGAGAGATCATACCGCTACCGCGGAAGCCTTTGATTACGTACGTTTCCAGTCGCTCACCATTGTTAATGTTCAGCACCTGAACTTTTTCAAACTCCACCAGGCCGGCAGCGTCCATGAGGTCTTCATCAATGCCAATGCTGCCGATATAATGCAGATTGGCTTCGGTAATTGTAGCCCGGTGAATTTTTGACTTAAGGATTTCTATGGTCATAGCAACAACAAAAATACTAAATTAATTTAATGTTATCAATCAAACGGATATCGCCGGCAAAAACGGCAATAAACCCGAAGCTTCCGGGTTTTATTTTACCCGAAACGGGTTGCAAATCATCTGAATTGGCAACAACAAAATATTCAAGCTTCAGCAAAGGATGATTTGCAAACTGTTGATACACATATTCAATAATCCTGCCAGATTCTGCATTGGTTGCCAGAGCCTGTGCATTCAACAATGTTTGATAGATAAATGGCGCAGCATTTCGCATTTCAGGCGTAAGTCGTTCATTTCGTGAACTTCGCGCCAGGCCATCGTTTTCACGACTAATGGGACAGGGCACAATATTGACTTGAAGATCCTCTTGCCTGACCAGCGCCCGAATGATTTGCAGTTGCTGATAATCTTTCTCACCAAAATAAGCCCGGTGTGGCAAAACTATATCAAACAATTTGTGCACGACAATAGCCACCCCGTCAAAATGTCCGGGACGGAATGCCCCTTCCATGACGGTGGCCAAAGCTCCAAAATCGTAGTGCCTTTCAATTTTTTCCGGGTACATTTCCGACACCGAAGGATTAAAAACCACATCACAGCCTGCTGCTTTGAGTAATTGGAGGTCGCTGCTGAGGTTTCTGGGATACTTTTCCAGGTCGGCAGTATTGTTAAACTGAATAGGGTTTACAAATATACTTACCACCACCAGCTCATTTTCCCGGCGGGCCCGCTCCACCAGGGAGATGTGTCCCGGATGTAGAGCTCCCATAGTGGGCACAAACCCTATTGATTTACCCTCCGATCTTGCCTGCCCGCTAAATTTTCGCGTTTCAGCAATGGTATTGAATACCCGCATAATTCTTAATTATCAGATGAATTAACAAGTTTAATGGATAGAGGCCGGCCCAAGCAATATATTGAGTAAATCGTGCTCAAGGGTGGTGGATGGAGTTTCCACTATACGCCCTGTTTCCCGCCCATCCCGGGTAAATATGAAAGTGGGCACCAGATGAATGTCATAATCATCCAGACAAAAACCTTCGGCTTTTTTTTCCCTATTGACGCCTACTGCAAACACCAGGTTTTCAGGGAATCCTATTGCATCCATGATTTTATAGAAATGCGGCACCTGTTCACGACTATCACTGCACCAGGTACCCAAAACAATAAATACACGTGGAAATTCAGCCTTCAACGATTTAATTTCATCAATCACTCCGGTATCCGGTTGGTAAGCTTCATATTCCTCCAAAAACCATGAACCCAATTGTTGCATTCCTTCCCGGTTTATTTCTCCCAAAAGCATGGCATTGCCGGTTTTTTCATCGATTACCTGATGGTTAATTTCCTGAGGCATGGCCATAGCTGTTGTTAGAGTGACGAATATCAAAAAAATAAATTTTTTCATAAAAGAGCATCTGTCAGGGTGTGGGCTGCCGGCAAAATCAGCAAACAGCGCCTGCAAAAATACAAATGCATTTGATTTAATGAACAAATGAACTGAAATAATGACAGTCCGGGTATTAAAAAAGGTGCTTTTAATCCAAATCAACACGCTCAAAATGAATATTGTATCGCATATGCAGGGTGGTTTTTTTAAATTTATAAAAAATCACAGGGATCAGCAGTTGCACTTTACTTAATATTCAACCGGTCAAATTGAACAATTTAAGCGGATTGAAGGTTATCAGCAGGCCGGGATAAGTAAAATCAACTACAAAAATGCAACAACCTGATTGCCAGGGATTTTTTAAATTATGTTGCTTTAATCAATGTGGAACTTTATCTTTGCAATTTAAAATTACAAAAAGCACTATCAGATAAACGACAAAAAAATGGCAAAAATTGGAATTTTCTACGGGGGTAGCCCTAAAGGGAGTACACACAAAGTTGCTGAACAAATTGGAAAGAACTTTGGCAAAGAGAAGGTTAACTTATACAACGTGAATAAAGCAACCCGCGAGGATCTTGAGAAATATGATTTTCTGATTCTGGGAACTTCTGCATGGGGAATTGGTGAAATGCATCAGGATTGGGAGCGTTTTATAGACATACTTGTTGAAGCCGATTTAAAAGAAAAGAAGATCGCGATATTCGGTCTGGGTGATCAGATTGAGTATCCTGAAAGTTTTGTAGACGGTATGGGTACCGTATTTTGCAGACTGCCCTATAAAGAGAATGTAGTGGGTTATTGGCCTACCAAGGGGTATTCCTATTATTATTCTACGGCTGAAAAAGATGATAATTTTGTTGGCCTCGCACTCGACGAAGACAGCCAGCCTGAACTTACCGAAGAACGTATTGGAAAATGGGTAAAGCAACTCATTAAAGAATTTAAGCTAAGCTAAAAAATTCAGAATACATTGTTTAAAAAGCTCCCGCCATTCAAGGGGGCTTTTTTTAACATGGCATGCAGGGTTACATGCATGCTTTTGTTATTTTTGCAAAATTATTTTTAAACATCCCTTCTTTTAAGCCGGGCAGCCAAAGAATAAAGACGGGGAGTTTAATACACCGTTCAGCTAATAAACAATCTGTGGTCAATATCCTAACCCGCGACGTAGCGTGGAAATTTATTAAATTTGGAATTGTCGGATTTTCGGGCGTTCTGGTTGATTTTGGATTTACCTACATCTGCAAAGAATGGCTTAAAATTCAAAAATATGTTGCCAACGCAATTGGTTTTACGGTGGCTGCGAGCAGCAACTATTTTCTGAATCGCTGGTGGACATTCCACAGTCAAAATCCTGAAATAGCCATGGAATATACCCGGTTTTTACTTATATCAATTGTGGGTCTGGGTATCAACACACTGGTGCTTTGGATACTTGTTTCAAAAGGCAAATATAATTTTTACCTGGCCAAACTTTTTGCCATAGCTGTGGTTACCATCTGGAATTTCATTGCCAACCTGAATTATACTTTCGTATAACAGCAATGAAGTCAAGCCAAAAGGTTTGGTAAAGAGATTAATGGGTTTTGGTCATACTTTCGGGGATGACCAGAATAAAATCCGCTTTATTTTTATTTTCTGTGGCCAGTGTATCCAGGCTGGTTTGCTCGCAACTGCTAATGGTAATAATTTTCAAGTCGGGAGCCGATTGCCTGAGGTACCAACTAATGCCTTCAAAATTATCAGAATGGTAGGTTCCCTGGAAGTGTAAAAAGGTTTCACCCGGTTTTAGATTTTTAAGGATGAAATAAGCCATAGTAGCATCTTTTACAGCCTGGGCACGTGGCAGATTTTCATTCACATGTCCGCTTGCACCGCCCATCATTTCAAGCATCTGCTTATATCCGGGCAATTCCGGATCATAAGCTATGGGTAAAGGTGCGATAAATTGTCTGGCTTCATCGCTCAAAGTTTCAAGACCTTCAAAACCCTGACGGTGAACCAGAGAAGCATACCTACGGGGAATATTGGTGGCAATAAACCGCAAACCGCTATCCCGGGCAAAGGTAATCAGTGGCTTATAATCGGTTTTATAATTGGGCCACAGTCTGGCTTCTGCCTCAAAATTTCGCTCGGTAATTTTACCTGCCAAATATTCGTCCAACACCATGGCATTATCTGCTTCAAACATTTCGGCTCCCAGCACAAGCTTGTTATTTTTGGCGGCATACAAGCTTGATGTAAGTTCATACTGCAGCCAATGACTGATAGGGTTATTGTGCAACTCGCCAAACAAGACTACATCTGCTTTGGATGCTGCTTTAACGAGTTGTCCGTAGTCGGTGGACTTCCCCTTTTGAGTAAATAGTTTATAAGCGGGTTTATCGCCACGCATAGCCACTGTAAATATGAAAGCCAGTAGAAGAAGAATATTTCTTTTCATCTGAGGGTGTTTTATTTAAGGTTTCCGGCCGTAAAAGAGAAAGGCAATAAATCACTTACGCTTTCAACCACAATTGCCTGTCCGGTTTCTCCGGTAAAAATAACACGAATCTTTTTTTTCTGACGGTTTTCATATTCCATGAGTACCTGTCTGCAAGCGCCACAGGGCGAAACAGGATCAGACACCCCACCTTCGGGAGTTTGTATGGTAATGGCAATGGAATCAATTTTTTGATCGGGGAATTCGGCCATAGCAGCAAAAACAGCTACCCTTTCAGCACATAAGCCTAAAGGATAGGCAGCATTTTCCTGATTATTCCCGGTTACTATCCCGCCACTGTATAAAAGTACTGCGGCCCCTACCTTAAAACCGGAATAAGGTGCATATGCCCGTGAAGCTGCATCTACAGCCTTTTGTAGAAGCATTTGATCAGGTTCATTAAGTTCGTTAAAGTGTTTGGCGTGCTGCAAGCGTAAGACTATAGATTTTTGCTCCATAAAATCAGAATTTGAGCCAATAAAGATACAATATTTATCATCAATATTGCTTTAACAACAGGATTTATGAGGATTTGTAATTTTTACCACCAAAGAGTAGAAAGGCATTGAAAAATGCAAAAAATGTTGCACCTGCCTGAGTTTCAAGGGTATCTTCGGTAAACATTGACATAATGGCTATGGCAAAAAACACAAAATATAGGTAGTTGTTAAATTTGCACAGTTTGACA
>JAQVEI010000099.1 GCA_028697695.1 Lentimicrobiaceae bacterium | reverse complement strand
CCCCAAAATGGAGACCTGATTGCCAGCGGAAAATACAAAACATCCATGCCGGAGGATAGATTTGACAATATAATGATAATGAAAACTGAAAAGGCTGATATCGCTGCTTTTAATCTGAATACATGCAATTATCTTGAATTCAAGGCACGAAAAGGAGCAACCACCACGCTATCTACTGAGGGTGATTTTGTGTATGTGTATGAAAACAAAACTGTTACAAAAGTGAAAACCACCAAATAAAAGTTTAATCAGGATATACCCATATGAACAGACTACCTGTAACGGGTAGTCTGTTTTTTTTTACTTCATATCATAGCTGGAATTTTTTTTCAAATTTATCATTGCTTTTCTTACCACAACTTTCCTGATGTTTTTGCTATTGTCGCTTTGTTTATACATTTGCACAGCATATAGATTGAGCTAAAGACCTTTTGTAAACGATATTCAATACAATTTAAAGAAATGACGCCAAAGGAGAGGATAAAAAATCAGGCAAAATGGCTAAAGACGGTCAGGAAAATACACAGGATCAGTGGCTTGTCATTGCTCATCTTCTTACTTGTTATTTCGGGTACCGGCATTCTTTTAGGTTGGAAAAAACATTCAGCAGGTCTTATTTTATCAAAATCATATACAGGAACCTCAACAGATTTGAGTAATTGGTTACCCTTAGACAGCCTGCACACCAATGCCTGTAGATTTCTTCAGGATTCTGTTTCCCCAAAATTGTCCACTGAGGTTAATCGCATTGATGTAAGAAAAGATAAGGGTATGGTGAAATTTATCTTTAAACAACACTTTACCGGCATTCAGATTGATGGAGCTACCGGCAATTTACTGCACATAGAGAAAAGACGATCTGATTATATAGAAAAAATACACGATGGCTCCATCCTTGATTATTATTTTGAAACAGATACCGAATGGATAAAGCTTACTTATACCAGCCTGATGGGTTTAGCATTAATGATGTTTACGATTACCGGCTTTTATTTGTGGTATCAGCCTAAGGTTATAAAAAAATTACCAAGAGAATGAGCAGGAAAATAAGAGCAAAAGCCTTTAGTAAATAAAAAATAACCTAAACTATTACTTAAGAATACAGTACTTACATCCTTTAAGGTAAGGTTATTACCATCTTATCATGTCCGGCAATGAACGTCTTAAAAAAAGAAATGCTGTATCTTTTTTAAGAGATACAGCATTTCAAGATTCACCAATGTTTTTTTAATTGCTTATAGTCTGACGTTCAACAACTACAGGTATAAGACTTGAAGTAAATTTGATGTTATCGGCAATGGGGCAGCGGGCAGCAATATCATTCAAAAAAGCTTCCTTTTCTACCATTGTCATATCAGCATCAATGTTAACAAAAGTGCGAATTTCGGTAAAACCCGCACGACCTTCTGTGGTTTTGCCCATGAGGAAATCCTTATCTATATCGCCTTCAACCTGCACATCTATTCCACGCAAAGGTATGCGGCGCTGTGTGGCAATAATTCTGCCAATGGCACAAATGCAGGCAGGCAGGCTTGCCAGAAAAACTTCCAATGGATTGGGGCCTTCATCATTTCCTCCAGCCATTTTTGGCTGATCAATTACAAACGGATGGGAACAGTTAATCCGGGTGGAATAAGTTTCACCCATGGTAGCACTTACTTTAATTGTTGTCATGTATTTTCGTATTTTGAAGATTTATGAATACGCGACAAAGCTAAACATTTATCTATGTACTTTCCTGCTTTTATATAAAAAACATTAAAAAATTTGCATCAGTAACAAGATTGTGTAATGGATTTTCACAACAGGATAATACATTAAGCTAAACGGAAATTGATTTTAGTGATAAAGGTCCTCATCATAACCGGTTGGCGTTGTTGAATTAATCGAATAAAGCAGTGTTTCATTTCTTTTTAAAAATCACGCTCACTTTTTCACCTTTTTCAAGACTACAAATAAAAAGGTTGTTTTCCCTGTTGTTTTTTATCACTGCTTTAAAAGTGGTTTGTGCAATAGAACCTTCGTCTTCTGCAAGAAAGGTAAAAACAATTTCTTTCTCCTGTTCGTCAATTGCATATTTGAATGACTGTACCCGATTGGTCAGCTCCAGTTTATCAATAACTTTTACCGAATTTTTAAACACGCTAACTCTATCTCCATCCTGGAATCTGTCATCAACCAATTCAATGATCAATTCGTTGGATTTAAGCTCAAGTTCTACGTTTTTACCCGGCTTTATTTCAAATACATTTCTGCTCCAGGGTTCAGGTTCGGTTTCTATGGGTTTTTCCGCGGCAGCAGGCAATTTTTTAACTGCTTTGACTGCTTTCGCAGAAAGCTCATCCATGTCTTTTTCAGAAAGTAAAATCAAAGTTCCCGAGGCGCAAATAATATCATCACTGCTGCCCACAGCTTCAAATGTTCCGGTAAAAATGGTCTTTCCGGACTTCTTTTCGATTTTTCCATTTACCTTCATCAAACAAAACTCTTCAATAGGTGTAGTGCTTTTGGTATAAACGATTTTATTTTCCACATAACTAAGGGTCCGGTCTTTGGGATTGTACTTTCCGGTAAGCTGTGCTTTTGTCTCTTCTTTGCCATTTAAATCACTGATAGAGAAGCCGGAAATTGTATTGGTTTGATCAATCTGATAGGTTATTCTATAACTCAATACCTCCGTTTTGTCGATCACTATGGCACCTGCAAAAATGTATTCCTGAGCCAATGATGACAGAGACAACATTACAATAAATACAATAACACCAAATATTTGTAGATTAGACCGCAGTTTCATTATCTTTGTCACGTTAATATTATATAAACTAAAATTTGTAAAATTATGAAAGTTTTTAATTCGGGTTTCATTGTCGTCATTTTGATGACTTTTTTCATGTTCGGTTTTATCTATAATGCCGATGCTGCATTCGCCGGACAAAAAAAGACAACTTCTACTGAACAGGTTTCTGACAGCCAGCCTCCGGTAATTGCACCTGCCAGCGCCGCCGCAGCAGACACTAACACCTTACTTTTGGTGATTCTTGCTATACTGCTGCCGCCATTGGCAGTTTTTCTGGTTTATAATGAAGTGGGCACCCCGTTTTTGGTTAATCTTATTCTGACCCTGCTGTTCTGGCTTCCGGGAGTTATTCACGCCTTATATCATGTTTTAAAATAAATCTTTCAGGCATTTAATATATTGTCAACAGTCTGCATAGTAATATGCAGACTGTCTTATTTTATACATCCCTGACTTAATAGGCTTTTCTGCACATTCTCACAAACATTATTACCGGTGAAGCCCTGGCAGATTTATAATCTATAAAGTAGTACTTTTGCCGCCTGAAAAATGGATCTTCCTCTTGCTAACACTACAAACTACTGATTATCATGCCATTTACAACCAATGAAAAATTTCTGTCAAAAGAGTGGTTTATTGTTTACTCATACCTTCTGGCCGGCAGCATAATATTTGCCGTATCCGATATACTTTTTGTCGTACCTTATCGACTGGCGCCCGGGGGCATATATGGCATTGCCACGGTATTGAATACATTATTTGACTGGAAAATCAGTTACAGTACTTTTTCCATGGAAATTCCGCTGGTAATTTTGGGCACCATTATTTTAGGGCCACGCTTTGGCGTTAAAACTATTGTCAGCATTGTCACCATTCTTGTTACGGTATGGATAATGGAAACGTACATATCGCCGGGTTATCCGAAAGTAATTTTCGACCCCATGTTAAATACGATTGTAGCCGGTGTATTTTATGGTTTATCAATTGGTTTCATCTTTAAATCGAGGGCTACATCCGGTGGATCGGATATAGTTGCTATGATACTGGCCAAATATACCCGTATTTCACTTGGCAAGCTGGTGATGATTGTGGATGGAGCTATAGTATTGTTTACCCTGGTTCAACCTACAGAAACCGGCCATATCGGATGGGAATATGCCATTTACTCTTTAATTATTATTTTTATTGAAGGTAAAATAATTGATATGGTAGTAAGTGGTGCAAGCTATCATAAAACTGTACTCATTATTTCCGACCACTTTCAATCGATAGCTGAAAAGATAAACAATGACCTCAAACGAGGGGCAACCATCTTTAATGGAACGGGCGCATATACAGGAGAATCAAAAAAAATGGTTTATGCCGTAATGAGCCGCCGTGAACTGGAAATATTGAAAAAGCACATCAGAGAAATCGACCCAAAAGCATTTGTGAATGTTACCGAAGCCAACGAAATCATTGGTCAGGGATTCAAATCACTGAACGAATCACTGGAATAATATCCCGATTGCAGCTTTTATAAGGTTTGCAGGATATTTTGGTACAAAAATTGGTAAATACAGTTCCTGGTTTACAGGGGATGATGCACCTAAACCTATGAATGGGTGATTTAGTTAAATAAGTCCCATGTTCAAAAGCATTGGCTCCCAAAATTAATGGTTGTGTAGATTAAAACATATACATCATAACCCGAATTAATCGAATCTGAAATGAAAACGCTCAACAGTATCTATATCTATTCCGCCATTATCCTGACATTCTTTGTTTTAGGCAACACTATTGCCTTTGGTCAGGAAAGCAGAAGGGATAACCCCAGCCCCTATGCATTGGAATTGATGCGTGAACGCCAGGAAAAAGACATGGATTTTAAAACCAGCGACAACTCTCCTATTGACGCAGCATCCCGGAATAAGTTCAACGGATTATATTACTTTGATGCGGATACCTCCTGGATAATCTCAGCAAAGCTGACGCTTTTTGAAAATCCGGATACTATTGCCATGAAAACTACTACGGATCGACTGCCACTTTATCTGGTTTTTGGCACCGTCGAATTCAGGATAAAGGATACACTATATCGGCTAACGGTCTATCGCAACATAGATCTTATGAAGAAGCCCGGCTATGAAGATTATCTGTTTATTCCATTTCGTGATTATACCTCGGGTGAACAAAGCTATGGCGGAGGTCGTTACCTGGATGTTTATTTAACGCAGACCGGCCGGCTTACCCTTGATTTTAACAAAGCTTACAATCCCTGGTGTGTTTACAGCAGACGCTATAGCTGTCCGTTAACACCGGATGAAAACTACCTTAATGTGTATGTTACGGCGGGCGAAAAAAATTATGACTACTAAATTCATTTTCAGGATACTCACCACTTCTCTGATTGTTTTATATGGTTTATCGGATGTGGTGGCACAGTCAGCAAAGAAAGTTTACTGGCAAACAGGTGCAGGGATCACTTTACAATCTTTTTTTGGCGACTTGAGTGTGCACGACTTTAACCCGTTAAAAAAGATAAGTAATGAAAGCGACTTGGGGTTTTACGTGCAGTTTACGGGAAATTTCACGCCCTTATTGAGCACTAAGGCCCAATTTATACACGGAAAAATGCGTGGCTCAAATCCTGAAAGCGGATATTATTTTAATGCCGGCTTTAATGAATTGACGATCATTCCCCGCCTAAACATTAACAGCTTGTTTTTTCATCAGCAATCTTCCCGGTTTCAAGCTTTTATAGTGGGTGGAGTTGGATTAATTAACTTCAGGTCAACAAAATACAATATTGCAGATGGTAGTTTGGAATCTTCAGTAGGCTACAATGAAAAGGGTAAAAAACAACATAACCCTGTTTATTCTTTTGTTTTTCCACTTGGTATTGAAGCAACTTATGCAATTAATGCCAGATGGGGAATTGAAGCAGGTTATACGATGCGTTTGCACAATACGGACAACATAGATGCTCACATAGGCTCTACCAACATCAACGACCGGTATTCAGTAACACATCTGGGAATAATCTACACCCTGAATGGTTCACCGGGAAGAAATATAGAAGCGCTGGATTGCTCCCCTGGTGATGGCGTCTCGCGGATTAAAAAAAAGGGTAGGTTATTCTGAAATTCCTTCATTAAGACCCGCCAATGCTTCGGCCAGGTTTCTGACCTTTTCCACCAGCCGCTCTCTGCGCTTTTTCTCTTCTTCCAGCTTTTTATTGAGATGTTCAACCAGTTTAACCAGGCTTTCATGCTCTTGCGAAGCATTAGCGGTATCCTCATTTACTGAAGCCTCAGCCTGCGTGTGCTTTACTGCTTCGGCATATTCATTTTTCAGTTGTTCAATTTCATGTTCGAGGTCATTGTTGCGCTGCTGAATAGAAATCAATCGTTCCTGATGGGATGTAATCCCTTTTTCCAGCTCTTCCCTGAATTCAATTTCCCGATCTTTAAGACGTCGCAGCTCTGACTCCTGCAAATCGACCATCTGATTGCGTTGATCGGCAACACTCTCAAAATGATTGGCACGCGTTCTGGCTTTTTTGAGGGCCGCGCTACGGCCGATAAGGGTAAATATAAGAATAACGGCAATGAGCAGCAATACTCCAACGGCAGCCTTAAGATAAAGCATCATTTGTGCATCATTCTGAATGCGTGATTGCAGATCATCATATGAAGCAGCCAACTCATTATAGCGTGCATTCATATCGGCCTGATTTTCTACCAATGCCGAATCCATCTGCACCCCCTGCCTGAGGGTTTCAATAATGATTGCATCCCGCTTAACTACTTCTTCCAGATTATCTTTCATCCGCTTCAAATTATTCCAGGTATTGATGGTAAGTGTATCCCGAAGGCCGGTATAGCGGTTCCAATAGTAATCCCGCTCAGCTTGCAGGATGGAATCCTGAATATACCTCGTATAACCTGAAAGTGTAAAGCAGGTAAAAACCAGGGTAAAAGCAATCAGTTTCTTCATAATGGGTGGCTTACGTATGGTTGATTTAAAAATTTCGTATATGTTTAGAAATAGTTTAAGCTTAAAAAACTGTAAGTTTGCATAAAAGTACAACAATTATCATGAAATCTAAATATTATCCAATTTTAATTTTGATACTCTCCCTTTGGGGAGTGAACCTTTTAGCCCAGCAGCATGCGAAAATTACCATCAATATTAAAGGGCTCAATGATTCTGTACTCATCCTGGCCGGCTACGGAGGCGATAAGCAGTTTGTTATCGACACTGCAAAGCTCGAAAAGAATGGAACTTATGTTTTTAGACCGGGCAAAACACTGGAACATGGCATGTATATTATTGCAGATGCTGCCAAAAAACGCTTGTTTGATTTTATTGTAACGCATGAACAAACATTTAATATTGAAGGAGACTTCGGCACTTTACCCGGCAGTTTAATTTCACGTGGGAATAAGGAAAGCCAATTGTTGTTCGATTACATGCGTTTTTTGGCTGAAAAACAAAAACAGCAGGCTTTACTAAAACAAAGACAAAATTTGTTGGCACCGGATAGTGATTCGGCTGCAGTTATCAAAAGTCAAATCAATGACCTTAACGATCAGGTTCAGGCGCAGATCAAAAAATTGATTGCCAGCAATCAGGGGACATTTTTTGCAACTTTCCTTAAAGCAATGCAAGAGCCTGAACTACCTGAATTTGAACTAAATACCAAAGCTGATACCCTGAACCGTTACCAGATTTATAAAAAGCATTTCTGGGACAACACCGACCTTGCTGACGATCGGCTCATTCGCACACCCGTGGTGCATCCCAGGGTGGAGCAATACCTGAATAAGCTTACCTCTCCCCTGCCCGACTCAGTTATAACTGCCATTGACTTCCTTTTGGAAAATACAAAAAACAGCAAGGAATCATTTAAATATTTGATGTGGTATTTAACCATTAAGTACGAACGTTCAGAAATAATGGGTTACGATGCAATTTTTGTACATTTGGTTGACAGATGGTTCAGCGACCCGCGTATGGATTGGATGAATGCCACGGTAAAGCAAAATCTCATCGAAAGGGCCAATACGCTAAAACCTTTACTTCTGGGTAAACCTGCTCCGGAAATGATTTTATTTGACACCCTGATGCAGCCACATTCTCTCTATAATATCAAAGCGAAGTACACGCTTATTTACTT
>JAQVEI010000098.1 GCA_028697695.1 Lentimicrobiaceae bacterium | reverse complement strand
ACCTGAACCGGTCGCGGGGCATGCAAAACAACACAGTGCTCAGCCTTTTTCAGGATGCGCATCATAACCTGTGGATGGCACTGGACAATGGTATTGATTACTCAGAAATCAGTTCCCCGATATCTATGCTTGATTTTAATTGCAATCTGGAAGCTACTTATACTTCAATCCAACACAGGGGAATATTGTATGCGGGAACCAATCAGGGGTTGTATTATATTAAACTATCCGAAATAAGGAATACGGCTGATGGCAACCATAAATTTACCCTGGTGCCCGGTACCGAAGGGCAGGTTTGGTGTTTACATGTTTTTGATGATGAGCTTCTTTGCGGGCACAATGTTGGATGCTTCTCTATCCGTGATGGGAAGTCCAGGAAAATTTCCAGCCTGCCGGGCTATTGGACTTTTATCCGGCACAATAACCAGAGCGACACCCTGATTGCAGGCACCTACAATGGTCTGGCCGTTTTCACAAAAAAAGAAAACCGGTATGTCTTTTCACATGAAATTAAGGGCTTTAAAGAATCGAGCCGCACCATACTTGAATACGACAACCTGATTTGGATGTCACATGGCTATCGGGGCATATTCAGTATTGAATTGAATGCAGGTCTCACTCATGCCCATAATGTTCGATTATACAAAGCATCAAACGGCCTGCCTGATAATTTGCCTTACAACATACACCTGCTTAACGGACAATTTAATGTAACCACCAGCGACGGGCTGTATAAATACGACAATAAAGCAGATCGTTTTTATAAAAACCCCCGTTACGCTGAAGTCTTCAAAGGATTGCCATACATCGATAAGATTATCTCTGATAAGGAGGGCAACCTTTGGTTTTTTACCAACACTCAAATGGGTGTGGCATTTAAAGAAGCTTCGGGGAAACTCAGGACGTTTATGCGTCCTTTTTACCGGATAAATAATTTGCTGCTGCCCTCGTTTGAACAACTATATATATTGGATAGTTCCAATGTTTTTATTGGTTCGCAGCAAGGGCTTATACATTACAAACCCTCAATGCCATTATATGCAGAACATCAGGTTGACCCGGCTTACCTGCGCAGCATAGTATTTTCGGGTAATGATACCGCCATAGCTGTTCTGCCTGCCGCACTTGCAGAGATAAAAAGTAACAATAAAGTCCTGACACTTCCATACCGTTACAATGCCGTTTCTTTTCAATTTACTTCACCTGCATATGAGTACCCCGGCAGCACCCGGTTCTCTTGTCGTTTACGCGGTTACGAGGCGGGATGGTCTGAGTGGAAACAGGAGAGCTTTAAAGAATACACCAATCTTAAAGAGGGCGATTATGTTTTTGAAGTAAAATCTCAAAACATTTTTATGCTGGAAAGCCCGGCCGTGGCATACCCTTTTCGCATAAAACCACCTTTATACAGATCGCGGGCAGCAATGATATTTTACGGGTTGCTGCTGATGTTGTTTTTTACCGGCAATGTATTTTTCATCAGGCGAAGAATAAAAAAGGCCCGCCTTAGCGAGATGATGAAGCGAAGGAAACAACTTATAGAGCAGGCACAAAACTTTCGGGAACAATCATTGATTGCTGAAAAAGAAATTATTCATTTGAAAAATGAAGCTTTGAGTAATGAGATGAACCATAAAAACAAGGAGCTGGCTAACGCTACACTTAATCTGGCACATAAAAATAAAATACTTAATGATATTAAGAACCAATTTTCGCAACTTTATCAGGAACGGGATGACTCTATACGCAGGCACCAGATTTCTCAGCTTATCCGTAAAATAAATAAGGAAATTAAAAATGAACAGTATCAGGAAGTTTTTAATGTATATTTTGATGAGGTACACAGCGATTTCCTAAGACGTTTAAAAGAAACATATCCGAATCTATCACCCAGAGAACTCAGGCTTGCAGCTTATTTACGTATGAATCTCTCAAGTAAGGAAATTGCACCCCTGATGAATATTTCGGTGCGCGGTCTGGAAATAAGTCGCTACAGGCTGCGCAAAAAATTAAACCTCGATCACAAGGCCAATCTTACTGATTTTATTATGTCGTTTTGAACGTATATCAGGAAAAAGGAATGATGTAGTCAACAATACCAATATGTAGAAATTAACATATTGAATATCAAAACAATGAAACGTTATTGATGTAGTAGTGATGTAGTGTAATTTTTACGATGATGTACTATTGATGAGCCTTAAAATTAGACTTTGCGCTGCTTTGAGTGTATTTTTGTGTGAAAAGCAATATGGTCTTTAAAAAAGATCTTTTTGATTTTAAAATACCCTATAGTTCATCACTAGGCTTTGAAGAATTTAATTCTAATCAATCATCAATATTTACACCACTAAACACCAACCAAGATGAAAAACAAATTTAAAGATGGGAGTAAGTTGCTATTTATATTAATGGCAATTTCCTCAACGCTGATTATGGTTTCCTGTAAGGACGATGATGAAGATGAGCCCGCAAAAAGTCCCATAGCAAGTTTTCAGTATGCTGTTTCAACAGACAACTATTTACAGGTAACTTTTACCAATTACTCGCAAAATGCAACTGCCTATAATTGGGATTTTGGAGATGGGGAACAATCAACAGAGTCAAATCCTGTTCATACTTATGCGGCTGCCGGAAATTATAAAGTTGTGCTTACGGCAAAGAACGCGGGCAATGCATCAGCCAGTTATGACCAGACGATAGAAATTAAAGATCCGAATTCAGCCCTGGGTTTGCTGGCAGGTGAATCATCCAAAACATGGAAGCTATTTAGGGAAGGCACCTGTATGGGTGTTGGCCCCAATGCTGATGCCGCCCGCTCGTGGTGGTCGCTCGATAATACAGGTATCAGGCCATGTATTTATTACCATACCTTTACCTTTAAGACCGATGGTTCTTTTATTTTCGATGATAAAGGCATGTTTTGGGGTGAAGATAAGATGTTCGATGGTACTCCGGTTTTCGGAACCTGTTTTGAAGCCATAGCTTCAAATATGATTAATGCAAATGGAGCCGATGTAAGTTCATTGCTCAGTGGCACCCATACTTACACCTACGACCCTGGAACCAATGAAGTTACTCTTCAGGGCAAGGGCGCCTGGATGGGATTGACCAAATTAACGACCACCGGTGAATCAGCCGAGGTGCCGGATAGCAGGAAGTTTAAAATTGCTATAACAGAACATAGCGGTTATGATCTTATGATAGTGTCGTACGCCTACGATGACGTTTATTGGGATTTCTCCTATGTTTCCTATTCTAATCCTGCACTTGAACCTGCAGTGGTGGAAGAAGAAATTCCTTATGGTGAGGATTTGCCTGATGTTACTCCGACAGCCCTGTTCAATACGTTTGCCTCTACCGGGCCCAATGACGTTCAGGATTTGGTGCCTACAGAATCCGCAGTTACTATTACGCCCGGAATAGATGACCCGGCCAACGCCTCAGCAGTTAAAGTCGGGAGATACCAACGTGGCACTGAACAGTATGCTGATCTTAAATTCCAGCTTGATTATGACTGTCAGTTCGACAATTTCACTACTGTATCCATTGATGTATATATACCGGGTAGCAACACTTACAGTGAGGGGGGACTTACCAAAAATATACAGATATGGATAGCTGATGCAAGCCAGACCATGGAATTTTGGAATAGCTGGGTTCAGTATGATGTGGACATCAACGATATTGTAGTCGACCAATGGAAAACCTATACCTTTAATCTGGAAACACCGACTGGCGGTCAGGGTACACCTAAAACCCGAACCGACCTCGACCTGATTGGGTTGGTAATTGGAGGTTCCGGACACATGGTTGATGGAACTTTCTACATTCGCAACTTCAAATTTGAATAATAAATTCAGACGGGATGTGGCCTGTTTCAGGCCATATCCCTTATCAAACAACAAACATGAAAAAACCTTACCTGAGATTGCTTGTGTTGCTCGGCTTAGCTTTATTTCTGGCCTCATCCTGCAAAAAAGATGATAAACCAGACAGCAGCGGAGAGCCTGCTCATCTGGAAATAAAAGTAACTTTACCGGAAGGCACAGGTACTGTTGTGGTGGAGGCGAGTGCTGAAAATGCTGTTGAATACCGGTTTTATCCGGTTGCCGGTGTCGAGCCTTTGGTGAATACCACCGGGAAGTTCGAGTACCTGTATGTTAATCCGGGCACCTACCGCATATCCATCAGGGCTTACGGGATATCGGGCAGGTATATCAGGAAAGAAAAGCAATTTACCCTGGTTGAAGACGGTGAGGTAAGCCTTGATAAGGGATACACTACCCCAATGGAATATGCAGGATATCAGCGCGTATGGAACGATGAATTTGACGGTGCAGCTATAAACAGTGCAAACTGGAAGTTTGAAACGGGTGCCGGAGGATGGGGAAACAACGAAAAACAATATTATCGCCCGGACAATACCAGCGTGGGAGATGGGGTACTTACCATTGAAGCCCGGAAAGAGAGCCATCAAAACAGCGAATATACTTCATCGAGAATTATAACACAGGGGAAAAAGTCATTTACTTATGGGCGTGTTGACATCCGGGCATTGTTGCCAAAAGGTCAGGGTATCTGGCCCGCCTTGTGGATGCTTGGCAACAGCTTTAGTACAGTTGGATGGCCCGGCTGTGGCGAAATAGACATCATGGAGATGATAGGTGGGAATGGCAGAGAAAAAACTGTACATGGGACTTTACATTGGGACAATGGGGGGTTGGTGAGCTACGGACAGAGTTATACCTTAAACTCGGGAACTTTTGCCGATGAATATCATGTTTTTACGCTAATATGGAATGAGACAAGTATGAAGTGGTTCGTTAACGATGTGAAGTTTAATGAAGTTGACATCACTCCGGCACACATGTCCGAATTTCATCAGCCTCATTTTTTCATTTTTAACATTGCCGTGGGAGGCAACTGGCCGGGCATGCCGGATGCTACCACTGTTTTCCCTCAACAAATGAAAGTGGATTACATTAGGGTATTTCAAAAAACAGAATAAAAAACAAACCACCCCAACAGGGGCTGCTTCAGACAAAGCAAACTTTAGCAACAAAAGAACGCTTTGTGAATATTTGCTGTAATGTTTACACAAGCTGAGACTTGTTTCAATTCACAAATTCAGGAGTCATCAAATAAAACTTAACCGATGAGAAAGCAAATCAATACATTCATAATTTTAGGCTTTTTATTGTTTTTTTCCGGGTACGGTATGGCTCAGGGTACCCTGATTGGCGGCACCGTGAGTGATAAAGAGAGTGGCGAAGCCTTACCGGGCGTAACATTGGTGGAAGAAGGCACAATGAATGGTACCACCACCGATGTAAATGGAAACTTCAGCCTGAAACTCAACTCATCGCCGGCTACTTTGGTTGTATCTTTTATAGGTTATACCACTGTAAAAGTCGCTACAGCAGGCAAAAGCACCTTCAACATTCAGTTAACGCCAGAAATTACCGACTTGAGTGAGGTAGTGGTCATCGGCTATGGCACTCAAAAGAAAAAAGTTGTTACCGGTTCCATAGCATCGGTCAAATCGGAGGAGGTCAACTCTACGCCGGTTCTGCGTGTGGATCAGGCCATGCAGGGACGTATGGCAGGGGTGCAGGTTACCAATTTATCCGGACAGCCCGGCGAAGCACCTACCATACGCATTCGTGGGACAGGTTCCACCAACAACTCTAATCCGGTTTTTGTGGTGGACGGCATTGTGGTAGGCGGTATTGATTATCTGGCTCCCGGCGATATTGAATCCATTGAAGTACTTAAAGATGCTGCCTCGGCAGCCATATATGGGACCAACGCAGCCAATGGGGTGGTGCTGGTAACCACCAAAAGTGGTAAAGCCGGCAAAATGAGTGTTACCTATTCAGGGTATGGCGGTATTCAAAACGTGGCACATACCCTGGATATGCTGGATGCATCCCAATATCGTATGATGATGAATGAAGGTGCACGAAATGCCGGATTGAATGAGCCTTTTGATATGAATGAAATACCGGCTCATGACACGGATTGGCAAAATGAGCTCTTTGAGATCAATGCACCCATACAAAATCATGAAGTATCAATGGCCGGAGGCAATGAAACCACCACTTTTCTTTCTTCTCTTTCTTATTTCTCGCAACAGGGCATCATTGGAGGAGACAAGTCGCAGTTTGACCGCATTACTGCCAGGCTGAATACCAACAGCCAAATAAATAAAGTATTCAGTTTCGGCAATACATTGGCTTATTCTCACATTAAGCGGCGGGGGATTGCCAGCAACCAATCATTTAATGGCGCATACAGCAGCGCACTTAACCTTGACCCGCTTACTCCCGTATTTGAGGATGATCCTGATATCCTTGCTATGCCTCCCTATTCCAATGAGCCTGTGGTTACCACTCCGGACGGCAGGGTTTATGGCATTTCAAATTATGTGGGTGCTGAAATTGTTAATCCCCTCGCATTGCTTGAGATTCAAACAGCAAAGACCCGTGTGGATAAGCTGGTGGGAAGTATTTTTGGAGAGGCAGAGGTTATCAAAGGACTAAAGATAAGAAGCACCCTGGGTATTGATTTGGCTTACGTGCTCGATGATAGTTATCGTCCGCTCTTTTACCTCAACGGCGCACAGCTTAATGTTGACAAAACTTCGGTGAGCAAATCCATTGAACGCTACTTTACCTGGCAGTGGGACAATACCATAGGCTATACGGGCAGTATTAATGACCATAATTTCTCGGTGCTGGCAGGCACTTCGGCTGCAAAAACAAAATATGAAAATATTTACGGCTTCAATGCAAAAGTGCCGTTGTTCGACCCCAATAATGTGTATCTTGACATGGCTACCGATACGGTTTGGGTAGCTCAGGGGGGTGCTTACCATTCGGCGCTTGCATCGGTATTTGGTCGTCTTACTTACGATTACCGGAATAAATATTCAGTCACGGCCATATTGCGCCGGGACGGATCTTCGCGGTTTGGCGCCAACAATCGTTACGGTAACTTCCCTTCTCTGGGTGTTTCATGGGTGGCCAGCGACGAGAACTTTTTCCCGGAAATTAAAAGTATCGATGTCCTGAAACTTCGGGCTTCATGGGGTGTAAACGGCAATCAGAATATTGGAGAGTATCAGTTTATCTCAACTATGGACAAGAGCAGAGGGTATATTTTCGGTTCAGGACGGTATACCGGTGCTTCGCCATCATACATTGAAAATGCAGATATACGTTGGGAGGAATCAAGACAAATTAATTTTGCCCTTGATTTGGGGGCCTTCAACAACAGACTTCAGGCAACCCTGGATTACTATATCAAAACCACTGAGGGATTGCTTGAGCGCATCAGTATACCCGGTCACGTAGGCAACGATGCTCCGTTTGCCAACGTGGGAAGTGTGCAAAACAGAGGGGTGGAGCTGGATTTGTCGTGGAGACATACGGTTAAAAAAATCCGCTATTTCACCGCCTTAAACCTCACCTACAACAAAAACGAAATGACCAGGGTAGCCAACCCTGAAAAAACTTTACCTTTTGGCGCTTCATGGGCCGTTACGCCAAATATAACGCGAACACAGGAAGGATATCCAATCGCATATTTTTACGGGTATAAAACCGATGGTATCTTTCAAAATATGGCAGAGGTATATCAACATATTGGCAGCAGTGGAGAATTGTTGCAAAAGAATGCCCAGCCGGGTGATGTAAGGTTTGTTGATGTGAACGGCGATGGCAAAATTGATCCCGACGACCGCACCATGATAGGAAATCCCACCCCCGAGTGGACCATTGGTTTTAATGGATCGGTGGAGTACCGGAATTTTGATTTTTCTGTGCTGGTCACCGGAACTTACGGAAACGATATTTTCAATGGCAGTCAGCGTCAGGATTTGCGTTATACCAACCGCACCACCGATATTCTTGAACGATGGACAGGTGAAGGGACTTCGAACACAGTACCGCGTTATACCTGGATAGATGTAAACAATAATTACCGGGTTTCAGAT